>JAQBFG010000262.1:0-37270 GCA_032123495.1 Candidatus Zixiibacteriota bacterium
ACCCCTTTTCAAGTAATAAATCAGCGAGATACGAGCCATCCTGTCCGGTGATTCCGGTTATTAGCGCCCTCATAAAAAATCTCCAGTCTATTGAAAAATATTTATTTTCTTATACAGCTTTGGCTCCCAAAATAGCCGGATTATACAAAAAAAACAAATGATAAATAATCAACTTGATTGCTGTAATTAACTTATCCCAAACCTATATCCGGTTGACATTTTGCCGTTTTTTCTTATCTTTTTGCCAGAACAATATAGACTGTGGAGAGGACCAATTGGAAAATCTAATTTATCTCGATAATGCGGCCACTTCCTGGCCAAAACCGGATTCTGTTTACAAATTTATGATCGATTTTTACCGTGGATGCGGCGTTAATCCGGGCCGAAGCGGTTTTGACAAAGCTATCGAAGCCGGAAATCTGGTTGAAGAACTTCGTCAGCGGCTAACCCGATTTTTTGGCGGCGATGAATCCAATCCAGAACGGTTATGCTTTGGTTATAACGCCACCGATGCTCTCAATCTGATTATTGCAGGGCTTTTATCAGAAGGTGATCATGTTGTCACTACCAATCTGGAGCATAACTCAGTTATCCGGCCGATCAATCAACTGGTCAGAGATAAAAATGTTGAAGCAACTTTCGTCCCGTTTAACGACCAGGGGTTTGTTGATCCCGATGATATAAGCAAGGGAATTAAATCAAATACTAAACTGGTCATTGTTAATCATGGCTCAAATGTCTTAGGCACGGTGCAACCGGTCAAAGAGATCGGTAAAATCTGCCATGAAAAAAATGTCCTGTTTGCAATTGATACCGCACAAACAGCCGGGATGGTTCCGATTAACATGAAAGAAATGAATATTGATGTTCTCGCTTTCACCGGTCATAAATCGCTGATGGGTTCAACCGGTATTGGCGGGCTCTGTGTTCGCAAACATGTGGAGATCGCCCATACGCGCGCCGGTGGAACCGGAGTTCGCTCCGCTTTTCCTTTTCATCTTGATGAATATCCATACCGGATGGAATATGGTACCCCCAACGTGGTTGGGATAGCCTCGCTCTGGGCCGGGCAGGATTGGATCGAAGAACAGGGCGGGGTAGAAAAGATTCATGCTCAGGAGATGAAACTGGCAAAAAAACTTCTCGATGGTTTCAATAAAATTGATGGTGTTATCACCTACTGTTGCGACAGTCTGGAAAACCATCTTTCGGCAATAACCATCAATATTGAAGGTCTCGAAGCTGGTGATGTCGGGATCATGCTCGATGTCGATTATGATATTGCCACCCGCACCGGTCTGCACTGTGCACCATTGGTGCATAAGCAGCTTGATATTGTTAAGATTCATGGCGGCGTCAGATTTGCAATCGGACCATTTAACACCGAAGCGCATATTGACAAAGCAATCGAAGCTATCGCTGAAATCGCCCAACGGTCGAAAGAGATGAGCGCTAAAAAAGCGGCGGCAAATAAATAGAATTTCAAAATGATTATGTTTTGCCCACCCTTCAGGTGGGCTACGGAAATTTGCCAAATTTGAAAACAGTTATTTTGTTTTTAAACAGATCATTTATTAATTCGTCGATTTATTAATAAACTATTTAGTAAATTAATCGAGGTATTAAATGTATCGAAAATATTTATTTTTTATATCTATTATATTAGTTTTTTTCTCATTTGACAGCTTCACATTGGCCGACGAAATAGCTCACGAATATAAAGATTTTTCTGAAGTTGATGAAAAATTGCTCATGTTGGCGAGAAATGAAAAACCTGACAAGGCCCTTAAGATATTAAATAACGTAAGAGATAAATTCCCGGCCAATGAATATCAGACTATAAACTGGCTTGTATATTTCAACAGGATTACCGAAAAATATGATGAATGTCTAAATTTATGGGAAGAGGGGCATCGCAAAGGATATTTTTTTGGAATAATTCCCAGCGAGTTGCGATATCAGGTCTTTTACGATAATTTGAGATTTATAAAAATTGCCGAGAAGGACGCACAGCTACTCGAAACGAGCTTGGAAAAATCCAAAACTATATATGAAATAAGAACGCCTGATAATTATACCCCCGATAAAAAATACCCCATTCTTTTCGCACTGCATGGTGGCAGGGAAAATATATGGCATGCCAAAACACAGTGGCAGTCCGATAAATTATTCAGCAATTATATCATTGTTTATATGCAGTCGTATCTGTATGACGACTACATTAGTTACGGCTGGGACGTCGATGATCCCAGAGGCCGTAAATATTTCCAGGAAATATTTACGGAGGTTAAAGAAAAATATTCGATTGATTCAACCGGAGTTATCATAGCCGGTCTGTCGGCGGGGGGATATATCGGTTGCGATATAACCTTCAATAACATTATCCCTATAACCGGATATATTGGCGTTTGCACAGGGTTACCGGAAAATCTAAATCTGGATAAAATTAGGGCCGCTAGGGATAGAGGACTAAAGGCGTTTCTTATTGCAGGAGAAAATGATTACATGATCTCTCACCTGATAAAGTTGGAAAAATTATTCATTGAAGGTGATTTGCAATACCAATTTCATATAATAGAAAATCTGGGGCATGCTTATCCGCCAGATCTCTCTGACTGGATAGATAAATCACTGGAGTTTTTTCAGAAAAAGTAGGCATTGCTCGGTACAGTTTACAAGCCCATAGTAAGTCCTTTTCGATGTGAAACTCCGAGACTCGCCTTGCATTCGGGGCAAAAATATAGGCATCGTTTGCCAAGATCACCCTTCAACTCTCGAAACCAGATGTTTTGGATTTCCTTTTTGCAGTGAGGGCACACCGGCGCCACATCTTCTCTTTGTATAAATGCTATCATCGTAACCTCCTTCTATTTTACATAATAACCGTTTGTTATATAATATACTTTTAGAGGTACCTAATATTCGAATAAATAGAGCAATAATATATAATTACGAAAGGGTAATTTATCTTGAAAAAACCAGTTCGACCCGCCGGTTTTGCTGACGCCCCAACTCGGTTTTGTTAGATGCGACAAAATTGACCGCACCGCTACCGGTGGTTGTCATACGGTCGGCTTCAATACCGATACTGATTAGATAATCGCGAACCCGATTAGCCCGTCTTTTTGAGAGATTTTGATTCTCCGTTACAGTGCCATTGTTGTCAGTATAACCGAAAATCTCAATTTTGACCGTTGGTGCCTGCTTCAAAACCGCCGCCATTGAATCAAGCGCTTTTTTTGAATATGGGTCAATTTCAAACGAGTTAGCTCTGTATCTTATATTCAGAATAGTCGGCACTTTCATAAAAGCGAGATCAGGACAGCCGAACTGATCGATTTTTGTACCGGCAGTTGTGCCGGGGCAATCGTCTATCCCATCCGGGACACCATCGTTATCGCTGTCTATCGGGCATCCATTTATATCAACCACCGCTCCCCGTCGATTATGGGGGCATTGGTCACTATAATCAGGATAGCTGTCTGCGTCCGAATCAATCGGACAACCGCTGATATCAATAAACCCCTTTGCCGCCAATGGCGTATTGGGACATTTGTCATCTTCGTCCGGAATACCATCAGAATCCGAATCATTATTTTTCTTAATTATTGCTTTTACCGAGGCGCTCTCAATTGCTTTGTTCGTTTCATTTAATTTATCTGATTTGATAATCTGCCTGCGCGGAGTGTAAGGCCGTTGCCTGATCTCATCCCACCGTGCTTTGCTTTTTTCACCGCCTAATAGATAACTCAGTGAGATACCGGCATTGAGGTTCCAACTGCCCAGACTATCTTCAACTGCCTTTTCGAATTCAAGCCCCGCACCGGTCATATAATTGGAGTGAATATTAAAGCCGACTTTCCATTCATCCTTAAACTGGTAATCGACTCCAACCACCGATGCCAAAAACAGTTCGGATGCTTCAAAATCGGTTGCCCCGCCTCGCTCGGTTGAGGTCGCCAGCGTTATCCCGGTTCCGGGATCAGCAATCCGCCATTTCGAAAGACCCGCGCCAATACCGCCGCTTAGTCCCAATTTCCGTCCAAATGGATGCCAAGCTCGTTTAAAGATAACACTCAAATCATACCCTTTTAATTTTCTGGTGCGATCTGATTCCTCGGAGCTAAGCGAAAACTCGCTGCTGGTGCCGGAATTATCATGGAACTGATACCCGATATACCCGATTTCCAGTAACCAGTTATTTCCAAGACGAGTCTCGATATTAAGATGAAATTCCGGCCCCATTGAAAACCATGGTGGTATTCCTGAATTTCGAGTCGCCAAACCCAATCCCCCACTGACGGCCAGAAGATAATCATACCCGGCCAAAGCTGACGGGATAATCATTAATATCGTCGCCAATATTATCAGTAAAATTCTCATAATAAACCGATATCTATTCTCTTTTTGGCATACTGTTCCATTTATCTTAAAATCGGCTAATTTTCGCCATTGTTTAGCCGTAGAAATTTGGAATATGAGAAAATTACTGACAATAAATTAAATAGAAATGAATTCTAATACTAATTGACAAATTAAAGACTGTTTCGTTAAATTAGGAGTTCGTTTTCAATGATATAATAGCAACAAACAAAGGGGAAATATTGGACTTCAGAGAACTTCATAGTTGGCCAACAAGCCCTCTTGACGCCGTACCTATTCAAAAAGAATTTTGTGATTTCATTATCAAAGAAAGTTGTTTCGAAAAACTGGAATATATAACCGCCGTTGACACTGCCTACGACGACGATACCAATCATCTTTATGCCTCTGCAATCACAATGAAGTACCCGGAGTTAATCGAAACAGAAAAAGCAGTCGCCAAAATGGATATTTCTTTTCCATATATCCCCGGTATGCTTAGCTTTCGCGAGGGACCGGTTATTCTTAAAGCTCTTTCACGGTTAGCCAAAAAACCGGATTTGGTTATGTTTGCCGGACATGGAATAGCCCACCCCTTATCATTTGGAATTGCCGCGCATCTGGGATTATTGCTTGATATACCCTCAATCGGATGCGCCCGCAAATGTCTCGCCGGACAGTTTGAAGAACCGGGAAATGAAGCGGGGGAATATAGTATATTATCTGTTGCCAATATCGAGTGCGGTTATGTTTACCGTTCTCGTCGTAAAGTCAAGCCGATTTTTATCTCCCCTGGACATAAATGCAGTCTTGAAGATTCTCTTAAAGTAGTAATCACCTGCCTGCAAAAATACAGAATGCCGCGGCCGCTCCGACTGGCCCATCTGTATGCTAATAAATTTTGCCGAAACGGCGAACGCAATAATCAAAAAAATAATCTCAATTATGAAAAATCGTTTCCAAAAAGAGAGGTTCTGAGCAGATAAAAATCTGCCGGGCGTTGCTAAATTATGACTATTACCAATAACAAAATATTAGACCTTGCTAAAAAAATGCACCCGACGCAAATCAAATGGCGGCGGCATTTTCATCAGTATCCTGAGCTTTCAAATGAGGAGTTTCAAACCACTGCCTTTATCAAAAAGGAACTAAAAAAGCGTCGTATAAAAATTATTCCGCTTAATATAACAACCGGTCTGGCGGCGATCATCGGCAATAAGGGTAAAAAAACAGCAGCGATCAGAACCGATATTGATGCCCTCCCGATAACCGAACAGAACAAAATACCATTTAAATCCAAAATCGACGGTGTCATGCATGCCTGCGGCCACGATATGCATATTGCAACTGTTCTCGGAACCGCCATTATTTTAAACGAGTTAAAGAAGGAACTGCCGGGACAGGTAAAGATTATTTTTCAACCGGCCGAAGAAAAACCTCCCGGCGGAGCATATGAGATGCTCAAAGCCGGACTGTTTAAAAATCCAAAAGTGGATATGATTTTTGGTCTGCATGTCGACCCGACTATCCCGACCGGTAAAATCAGTCTTCGCGACGGTCCAACGATGGCCGCGGTAATCGATTTTGATATACATATAAAAGGCAAAGGTGGTCATGCCGCCAAGCCGCATGAAACAATTGATGCGATCGCAGTGGTCGCAGAACTCGTTGGTTCGATCCAAAAAATCGCTTCCCGCGAAATTGATCCGATGAAACCGGTTGTTATCACTTTCGGGAAAATCTCCGGCGGTACTGCCCGCAATGTTATCGCCGATAAAGCTGTATTACACGGAACCGCCCGGACCCTTGCTCCCGAGAATATTAAAAAACTGCCGGTATTGATCAAAAGAACCGCCGATGGTATCTGCCGTGCTCGCGGTGCCAGTTGCAAAGTCGATTTTATCGCCAGTTATCCGGTGGTTGATAATCACCCAGCCGCTAATAAAATTTTCACAGAAGGTTTCACCGAACTGTTCGGCAAAAATAAGATAGTCGAAACCGGGCAGGTGATGGGTGGCGAAGATTTTGCCTTTTACCTGCAGCAGGCTCCCGGGGCAATGTTCCGTCTCGGAATGAGAAATAAAAAAATAGGTTCGGTAAATCCCTGGCACTATCCAAATTTTATGTCAGACGAAGAGTCTATTTTTTATGGGACGTCGCTTCTGGTTAAGGCGGTTTTAAAATATTTTGGCAACTAAATGAAAAATAAAATAATTTCATTTTTAATATTTATTTTGTGTTTGCTTTATAGCTTCGGATATGCCTATGAGTTCCTGCCCGATTTAGTGAAAAATTATTCTAACTTTTCTTTTATTAATTCAGTTGCGGTCGGTTTTAAATATGTTTATTTCGGTAGTACCAACGGTGTCACCAGATATAGTATCACCCAAAAACAATGGGATTCACCTCTGACCGGTTTCGAAGGTTTCGATAACTCAGAAATATTCACAATCAAAGCATCATTTGATGATGAAAGAATCTGGATCAACACCGAATCCGGCGATTATGAATATTCCGGGGTTTTCAACCGCTGGACTCCAATTTTCCAAATACCTGAAGAAGCTACTAACGGAACCCATATCGGACTTGATTTTGATTACATCCCTCCCCCCGACTATCACTATCTCAATACCGGTATTCTTGTTGATATGTATGATAACGGACACTCGATCAGAGATATTGTCGATGACGGTTGGGGCAATCAATGGATCGGCACCTGGGGATTGGGAGCGTTTCATGCTGATAATTCATCTCGGATACTGGAGCCATTGACCTATGGACTGCTTCAGGAGGATATTACCTCGCTTTACTCCGACAACGGCACCCTTTGGATGGGTGGTTCCGATACCGGTTATGTTCGACCCGGTTTCACCGCTTATAACTGGACAGAAAACAGCTTTGAACATATCAAAACAGAGCCGGGAATCTTATCATTTGCCGGCCACGTTTACGCGATTGCCGCCAGCGAGAAAAAAGTTCTTATCGGCACCGATGACGGACTTTTGGTTATTGACAAAAAACAAAACAAAATCATTGATCATCTTTATCAAAGATCAGGTCTTCCTGATGATCGAATTTTATCGCTTTTGATCTATGACAATAAGTTATATGTTGGAACCGAATATGGACTTGGTATTGTTGACATAAATTCCGATTTAAATAAAATCGAGATCAAAACAATCCTTCCAACTCATGCCATTCTGTCGTTGGACCAGATAGAAGATCATATCTGGATCGGCACGCACCTTGGTACTTTCAGATTAAATCTGTTAAATGAAAAACTGGGATATTTGAAATCTGCTGAAATATCGGGAAAACGCGAAGTCAGATTTATAAAACATTCCGAGCACAAAATCTGGATGGTGGTTGATTTTGAGCTGAAATCGATCGACAGGAACAGCGCTGAAATAGAAAATTTTCCGGAAGTGATCCAGTATGGTGATCTACGCTCTATCGCCGTTTCAGATACAATTGTCGCTGTCGCCACAGGTTCCGGCTTATTGCTTCTTTTTGATGGAACAAAGGACAATCATTTCCTCTATACGGTCGGCGACGGCTTGATTTCCAACGATATTCGGGACCTTGTTTTTGACGGTGATTATATCTGGCTGGGGACAGATAAGGGACTAACCCGATTCTGGTATAAGCATCCATCTCTTTTTTAATTTTTTCAAATAGTATTGATTATTCAAAACAGGAAATTTATGGTTGTAGAATATTAGTCTATTTCTTATGTTCAATTAAAAGAACTTAAGTAATTTATCGGCGTAGATATAAGTGATGTTAAAAGATATTCAAAAAGTAATCAGAGCGATTTTATTGGCATTGGTTGGGGTTATTATTCTGACTGCGACTTCTGTTTTTGCCGCCGATCAGGATCTGTTTGAAATTTACGGTCTTGAAGTCGAGGGGCATATCGATGGATTTATTACCAGTGATTTTAACAATGATAATCTGACCGATCTGGTTGTTATATATTCATCTCACGCCAATCGCTATACCCGTTATCTCGGTCTCTATCTCCAAAAACCGGCCGCAGGCTTTCGTCCTCGGGCCGATTATTTGATTACTCTGCCAAATTCGGTGGCTCACATTGATGTCGGCGATATCGACAGCGATAATATTGATGATATTGTTCTTATTGATTCTGAAGGAATAAGTATCATCAAATATTCCGAAAACTCCGGTCTCTCTGAACCAAAGCAACTGGTTTCAGTCAGCACCATCTACTCCACTTCCTATGTCCAGGGTATTTTTGTCGAACCATTTATTTATGAACTGACCAATCATCCAGGAAATGAGCTGGTTGTCCCAACACCGGGCGGCTACTCAATTTTTAATTATGTCAACAACGCTCTGCAACGCACCGAACGACTTACGGCTCCGTTGGCGGGACATTTGGAAGCGGTCAGTGCCAAAGATTTTTCCTCTAAAAAAAGTAGGGAACTGCAACTGGTAATCCCGCGAATAAAAATTATTGACGGCAATCTTGACGGGCTTTTGGATATTTATTTTTTATGGGATAATCGGGTTTGTTGTTTCTTTCAAAATAATGAAAACAGTTTTGAGCAAACACCAGATTTTATCAATTTCAATATATCAGATGATCATTCAGGATATACCAAGAGCCATTTGGTCGATTGCAACAATGATAATTTTCTCGACCTGATTACTATTTCGACTGCCGGGGGAATTTCCAACACTGAAACCAAATTAAGACTGTATCTGGCCGATCAGCAGGGAACAATCCCTGATAATTTTACCGATGAAATCAGTCTCTCTGATTCATACAGTAATTTATTGATTAATGATTATAATTTTGATAACCTTCCTGAGATCATCATCCCTGCGGTGGAAATGGGAACCTTTGCCGCCACCAAGATATTTTTGACAAAAAAAACCGACATGCATTTATTAATATATAATATGAATGCTAATCATATAAGCAATGAGCCTGATAAAAGGCTAAGGTATGAATTTAGATTTGACTTCGCCGATATTAATCCGGTAGGCGAGGTTTGCTTTAACTGGTTTGGCAATTATAATTCGGACCGGCTTCTTGATGCGGTTTTTTGTGATGGCGGAGGACGACTGCTGTTCTTTTGGGGACACCCGACCGAATATCTATCCAAAAGTCCCGATCTGGAGATACAGCTTGATCATCCGTCACAGTCACATCCCGTTGACTTGAATAATGATAATTTTGGTGACTTGATTGTTGAACATAACCTTCGCGGCCGTTATGATCGGCTGTCTCTGCTGATAAATAAAGGCAGTAATTAATTATATTGCGGTAAGGAAAACTAACCGAAAGATATGCCGAAACTATTTGAAAATCTCTGGGCCAAACTGGCCGCTATATTGCTGGCATTTCTGCTATGGTTTCATGTCGCCACCGACAAAACATATCAATACGAGACCAGTCTGAAACTTACCCAGATTGAATTGGTGGATGAATTATCTTTGGTCGGGCCACCACCGGATGAATTTAAAATTATTGTTGCCGCCACCGGAAAAAGATTGCTTCGCAGCGATTGGAAAGAGGCTGGTTTGAGATTAATGATTGATCATAGCCGTCCCGGTCGAGCCAATATAAATTTCGATAAGAACAATTTGAGTCTGGTGAAGTCGGACTATATCGAGTTAGTGAATATTATCTCCCCGCGTGACGCCGCATTGGAATTTGATCGGAAGATTCAAAAAGAAGTACCGATCAAATCTACCGTCACCATTATCCCGGATCAGGGATTTATTCGCAGCAAAGCTGATTCGCTTGATCCCAATCTGGTCACAATTACCGGACCGAGAAGATTAGTCAATACATTAGATTCTATCGAAACAACTCCCGAATATGTTGAGGGAATCAGAAATAATCTCTCAATGAGGATCCCGCTTGCTTATCCTGATATTTATAATCTGGAAATCTATCCTGATACGATCAGTTATATCGTCGATGTTACGCCGATTAAAACCAGGATTTTTTCAAATATTCCGATTCAACTGATGAACAAACCATCACATCCCGATTCGACTTTTTCGATTCAATCAGAGAATCTGGAAATCAGAGTTGGCGGACTGCCAAATGCGGTTGATTCTCTACAATCAGATGATATTTCTGCCTCAGTTGATTATGAACTATTCGTCGGTTTTGGATATACACCTATAAATATCACTTATCCAAACTCAATTACAATAATAAGTCAATCGGTCGATTCTGTAAAAATAATCAGGGAATAGATGTTAACACTCGGTATTGAATCATCATGCGATGAGACTTCAGTCGCGGTCATTAAAGATGACCGGGATATTTTATCCAATATTATTTTGGGACAGATGATACATTCAGAATTTGGCGGAGTTGTTCCGGAACTGGCCAGCCGTGAACACATGAAAGCCATTATCTCTGTTTATCACGAGGCGCTAAAAACGGCGCAGGTTAGTCCTGATGATATCGATTTGTACGCCGCCACCTATGGTCCCGGTTTGGTTGGTGCCCTGCTGATCGGCTTGAATTTTGGTAAGGGATTGGCATATGGCAAAAATAAACCATTTGTAGCAGTTAATAATCTTGAGGGACATATCGCCGCTAATTATTTGATACATGAAAATTTACCTGATAGTCACCTAACTCTGGTTATTTCCGGTGGGCACACTTTGCTGGTACAGGTAAACGGTTTTGGCAGCTATCAAATACTGGGACAGACTCAGGACGATGCTGTCGGCGAAGCTTACGACAAAGTAGCTAAACTGCTCGGATTGGGATACCCCGGAGGCAAAGAGATCGACCGGCTGGCCAGCGAGGGCGATAAAAAATATTTCAGATTTCCCCGGGGAATGATAAAAGATAAAAGTATGAACTTTTCCTATTCAGGACTAAAAACAGCTGTGGCGCTTCATGTCAGATCATTAACAGAAGAACATTTGCAGAAACATGTTGCCGATATCGCCGCCTCATTTCAGGAGGCTGCCGTTGAAGTGCTGGTGGAGAAAACTATCCGCGCCGTCGAAGAACTTAATATTAAAGATGTCTCATTATCAGGCGGAGTCGCCTCAAACAGCCGTCTGAAAGAAATGATGCAAAAAAGATTGCAAAATATCGGCGGTAATTTCTATTGCCCACCGCCTAAACTATGCACCGATAACGGAGCCATGATCGCCGCCGCCGGTTACAGACGATATAAGTTATCAGGATCATCAGATTTGAACGTCAACGCTGTTCCATATTTAAAACTGGCGTAGCTATTTATAAAGAGAAATTATTTGGGATTTAGCATATCTGTTTATGGAAACGATCTGCTCTTTTTCGCAGACAATAATTTTTAAATCTTCCGGTTTTATTTTCGACAAATCAATTTCTCCAATATGTCGCCACTCTTTTTCCGGCACCCAGAAACCTTTGGTTCCAATTGATTGAAAATAAGGTTTATCCGTTTCATGCAAACTATTAAATTCTTTGCTGTCGCCGTAAATTACTTTTTTTATTCCAATCTTAATGGCCACATTTTTTCTAATGGCAATTCCGTATGGTTCAAAACTCATCTCGTTATATCGCGCCCGCCATTTCATCAGGTCAATCGCCTCCGACGGTTTTAACTCCGAAAAAGCAACTGCCGAGATGTCTTTACGATAATGTCTTGATGTGGCTCGAATCTTTTTTTCTGACAATATTCTAATAAGAGTATCATACGCCGAATGACTATAATCATTTTTTGAATTAGCAATTGAATGATAGTAATCATACAATATTTCATTCGGCCATGAGTCATTTATTGCTCGTGTCCAATGAATCAAATAATTTTCAAGTAAATTATCTATTTTCGAGTTTAATTTGGTCTTATCAATCTCATATTTATATGCATTTTTATTTTTAACACATTTAACCGTAAATCGTTCATCAACAACAACATGCGACTGATCGATTTTACTGTACAACGACTTTAATGTACTATCCTTGCGAATTGAAATCGGATAGATAATATCGGCGTCATTTACTATTAATCTATCCCGTTCTTTTTGAAAAAACAGATTGTCTTTCGACAGGTCTTCGACTTCAAAAAAATAGTAATCGGTTAATTGTGGATCAAGTTGAAACTGCTTTGTGTAATATGCGATAACATCAATGTTTTTTTGATCCCTTGTAACAGGAACATAAATACGCTGTTTCACTTTAAACCTTGCCGCCAGAAATATTAGATACTCCCACGTCTTCATTCCGACCGAAGTCAAAACAGTGACATCCTGACCGGCTAACTTTTGCATGGCCAGTTTTGTATTTTTTATCCATAAATCTGATCCGACCGGACGAAGATTCTGACGCGAATTAAGAATTGCTACAGATTTCAATTTCCCATTCCTCAAGGAAAATAGATTAATAAAAATATCTTAACGAAAAAATATTTGCTTAATATAGTTTGGTGAGCTTGACGTTGCTGTAATAATGTGTCAGAATATCTTCATACTTCTTCCCTTTACGGGACATCCCCAGCGCACCGCATTGACACATTCCGACGCCATGACCATACCCGCCGCCGACAAAAGTAACCTTTGTCAAATTGCCGCGGCTATCTTTCTCCGTATCAATATTAAATCCGGCTGATGGCAAAATCAGTTCAGGATTAGTAGATCGCGTAAATACCCATCGGATTCTGTCTTTGCCGAATGAATAATTACCCTGATCGGTTTTGACAGTCATTTCGGCAACACGACCACCGGTAGTATGGCTCTTGATAATTATATCCTGGATAGTACCAATGTTAACCTGCCGTCCCCGTTCTGATGACAGATACTGCTCGATTCGTAATTTTAACTGTTTGGAACTGTATGATTCTTTCCAATTGTAATATTTCGACCACGAACAATAATCCTCATCGGTCACTGCCTGCAGATACGGTTCGCGGACCTTATTCCAGACCTCATCGACATCATCGGTCGAACCACCGCAGGTCGAATGATAATAGGCATTTATCAAATTATCTTTATACTTAATAACATATCCCCGAGTCTGATCGATTGCATTTGAAACCAGCGATTTTTCTACTTTAACCCCATGATACACCTGATCGGAAACATCCGATTTCATATCGTAAGGTTCATCGGGGTACTGCGCAAGATGCGCCATAGCATAGGTTCGAGCCGCCACCGCCTGCGCCTTAACTGCTTCAATTTCAGGCTCGCCAACTTTGCCCAACTCCGGTGGTACGACACCTTTTAGATAATCATCCATGTGAACAATATTAATTAATTGCAAATTTACCCCATGCAAGATGACTTTAAAAATACCGCGATAACGGGATTCCGCAATTTCGAGTAAATCATCTTTATGCCTCGGCATAACCAAAACTTCATTAAAATTATCGTCAATTTTATTGTTCTTCATCCAGACCGACATCTTACCGTTTTGATGGCGAATTGTCACCGGCTGCGATGAATAATAGACAAAATTCTTGTCCCCACGGGTACATTCAATCGAAAACGATTTACCGCCGCCAATTGTAAATTCCTTTTTACCATTGTCAAGAAGCACCCGCACAAACGGGAGCCGGATATAGTTCGACTCGGTTCCTTCCTGTAATCGAGGAACAACTCCGCATCCCCAGATTATTAAAATAAGCAGGAGCAACGATGATAACTTTACCGTCAATCTAACTATATTTTTCCCGCTGACGCCAATCGACATAACTTATTTCCTTCTATAGTCAATTATCCGTGAAGGCTGTACTATCCGGCCGCCCAGACTGTTTTCTCTGGCTCCGGTGATATAACCAAAAACTGTCGGTAAACCCGAAATTGCACCGGCACCCATTATCGCATAACAGACCGCCTCCAGATAATCAGGATTGAAACTTAGTCTGTCAACCGAAAAAAATCTTACACCGGGCAAATTTGCCTCAAGCCGTTTCAATAAAAAATGATTTGAAGTCCCGCCACCCAGCAAATAGATTTTGTCAATACTGTTATTTTTGATTATTTGCTCAATCGAATTAACAATACTCACCGCCGTCAATTCTGTTGTTGTGGCGAGAATGTCATGTTTTTTCAGCTTCATCTTTGAACCATAGCTGATTATTTTATTGGCGAATTTTTCTCCAAACCGTTCTTTTCCGGTTGAGGGACCATATTTGCCTTTCAAAAAATTATCGGCCATCAAAATCGTCAATAAACGAAAAGATATTTTCCCCTTTGCGGCCAGTTGGCCGCCATAATCAAATCGTTTCCCAAAATATTTCAACGTGATTATATCGATCAAACTATTACCGGGTCCACAATCAGCAGCAATCATTTTTTTTGTCGATGATTTTTTTGGGATAAAAAAATAATTAGCTATCCCGCCAATATTTATCAACATCCGACTTTCATTTTTAGAGGCAAACAGTTGCTTCATTGCCCAACAGGTAATAGGTGCACCCTCACCACCAACAGCAATATCAGCCTGCCGAAAATCGGCGATAGTGAGAAGTCCGGTTTTATTCGAAATAGTTTCGGGATGACCCAGTTGCAATGTCCCGCTTTCAAATTTACGTCCAATTTTCACTTTTCCCGGCAGATGTCGAATCGTTTGACCATGCGAGGCAATCATATCAGGATATATTTTATTTTTCGCCAACACCTGACAAAATTTATTGGCCTGCTCCCCATAAAAGGCACCCAGTTTTCGATCAAGTTCGATCAGTGTGTCGATTGAGCTTATCTCATTTGCAATAGCATCATTTATTAAATGACTAATAGCTTTTGGATAACCAACGGTAACACCCTTGATAAATTTCAGGGTCGGAGTTTTCGAAAATAAATTTATTTTCACTGCAGCCAAATCAAGTCCATCAGCGGAGGTTCCGGAGTTTAATCCGACAACAATCAGATTCTTCTTTTTTAGTATTCTGTTTAACGACATAATACTTATAAAACCGGCATCGTCAATTTTGATTTAATCCCTGAAATTCTTTCCAAAGAGACTTTAAGCCTGGTTTCATCAATTTCTCCCTGACGATATTTTTTCTTAAAATAACTGATTGCTTCCGCGGTTGCATGATAATTTTTTCCAAATAAAAGAATATCGTGCCCGGCATTAAATGCTTTTACCGCCCGCTCGCCATAACTCCCAAGACTATCAGCACCGTGCATCAAAAGATCATCAGTGATAACAAGACCGTCAAAATTCAGTTTATCTCTTAACAATTGTCCAATAACCACTTCCGATTCGGTGACAAGCCGCGGATCCAGGCTTGAAAGTATCATATGGGTGGTCATTACCATATCGGCACCGGTGTCAATACCGGCCTTAAACGTCACTGCCTCACGATTAAGAAAAGTCTGATATTCATAATCGGCCACGGCTATCTTTTTATGCGGATCATTTTTGGATGCTCCCAGCCCGGGAAAATGTTTCAAACAGGAAAGCAGACCGACTTTGTGGCTAATTCTAATACTGCTTTCAATAAACGGAATAATCGATGAGGCCTTCTTTCCAAATGTCCGACCTTTGAGGCATTCATTGTCTTCAAGCTCTATATCAGCAACCGGACCAAACAATAAATTGACACCAAGCGAATGTATATAATGGGCGGCCCGTGAAAATTGTTCTTTAAATAACTCTATATTCCTCTCTTTGCCGTAATCCGATGGCGACTTATACTCGGCCGGAGCACCACGAAATCTGCAAACCCGGCCACCCTCCTGATCAACGCCAATAAGCGGCATTATATCAGATGAAATTTCGATTACACTCTTAATTGATTTTTCGGCCAGATTATGAGGGGTACAATTGTTTTCAAAAAGTATGATCCCTCCGACATTCTCAGATGCATAGAATTTGAGAAACTCATCCGTCGGTTCCTGAGTATCAAAACCTGTTATAAACAACTGTCCAATTTTGTTTAACATCTTAAATCACGCATACCCTATTTTTGCCACTGCCTTTGGCCCGATACATCGCAGTATCTGTGACGGCAAGCAGTTCTTCATGCGGTTTTCCATTTTCGGGGAATGATGATATTCCGACCGAAACAGTGACCTTGAGGTCGGGAATGTTGGCACCGCCGCCAAAGCTTGCTTCATAGATCTGCTGACGAATTCGTTCACCAATCCGTGTAACTTCAATCTGAGGCGTCTGAGGCAGGATAACAACAAATTCCTCACCGCCGTACCTGCAAAGAATATCCACATCGCGAATACATTTTCTGACAACGCCTGTTATTCCCTTCAAAACAATATTGCCGACCTCATGACCATAAGTATCATTAAATTTCTTGAACCAGTCAATATCCAACATTATCAAAGATAAAGGCAAATCATATCTGGCGGCACGCCTTTGCTCTTCTTTGAGCTTCTCAGCAAAATAGCGATAATTATATACACCAGTCAGTTCATCGGTAATAGTCAATTCTTCCATCTGGTGATGAAGCAACGCATTTTCAAGTGACATACCTGCCGCGCGGGCCACTACCATCATCATATTTTGATCTTTTCCACCAAAGGCGCCCAACTTTGAGGATTCAGCTGTTAAAATTCCAATCGTTTTCCCATGCGCCACCATCGGAACAATCATCACCGACTGCGTATTGCTACGCAACGCCTTATAATCATTACGGCCCCCGATGTCTTTTACCGTTATCGGTTCCGCCTGCTTGGCTACTCTTAAAATCAGGGCATTTGCTTCCGAATCGGCTGCCTTGAGATGAAAATTCGTCTTGCCGTCAATATCTCGCCCGCGATAAATATAATTGCTGCCCGGACCTTTTAGTAAGATCCCACTGGCCGGATATCTCATCAGCTTCCCGGTAATCTTCATTACTTCAGCAATGACCTCGTCAACATTCAAAATCCCGGCCAAAACTCTGGTGTTTTCATAAATAAGCTCCAGATGAGCCTGCGATCTTTCCAGTTCTGATGTTCTCTTATTGAGAGTATCAAATAGTTTCAACAACCGTTCTTCAGAACGCCTGATGTAATTAAATACAAAAGAAACCGCAAGTGAGCAAAACCAGATAAAGCCAATTCTTATTAGAACAGGAACAGCAGTATCTACCTGAATATTGTTATAAACAAGAAAAATATAAATAGCCGAAATAATACTGGTCACCGTCAGCGAAACCGGAAGAGTCAGCATATAGGCGCTGAAAATCGCGGTCAGACAAAAGAATAGATAATAATTCGATTCAAATCCGCCGGAGTAATAAATTATAACAGGAATATAGGCCAACTCATAGAGGATAATTACCAGATAGGCCTTCTTAAGATTGTACTTCCCCTGTTTTATTAGTACTGAAAAGAGAATAAGTTGCAGAAGAAACGTTCCTGTTAAAATCGATAGTAGAATCGTGCCCTGCTGATTAAGCTCATTTTGCAATAGTAAGGCACCAACCGCCATCACGATTAACAACCGCGAAAACAGAAGTATAGAATCCACCCGGGGCAGTATTGTTTTGCCCTTGTCCTGAAATATCTTCATATTGTCATTCAGAGGATATACCTCATCCCTCTAATTATCGGCAGAAGATAGGCTTTATTTATTGCGGTTTAAGAGATTATAAAGAAATTGTCTTTGCTTGATTTGATTTGGCCGGTCTAATCGTCTTTATAGACGATTAGACCAAAAAAACCGACACATCAGAGCCAATTAAATTATACCTGTTGCTGATAATTCAGAGAATATTCATATTATTTTTTATTGCAGATATCTCTTTATTTATACATAATATCAAAGGAAAAGGAATCAGGCAGGCGCCATATTTGCAATATTACCGCAACTCTTATATTGGCTTGCCGTATGTATAAATAAGGGTATATGATATGAAAAAGATAAAGATCAATAGCATATTATTAAGCTGGTGCACTCTAATAATATTATTTGGGTGCGCACCGGAAGCAATTTTCGCCTCAGAATTTCTCGGTGGCGATGATATTTCACTCTCCCGGGATGAGCGGATTAAAGATGATCTTTATATATTCGGCAACTATTCCGAAATCCGCGGTACGGTAGAGGGTGATCTTACCGCCTTTTGTTATGACCTCTCATCGAATGGCAATGTTGACGGCAGTGCCAATATATTTGCTTATAACATTGACTATATCGGGAAAATCAACCGCAGCGCTCGTTTATTTGCATATAAAATACGCCTTAATGGACCGGTTGCCGGCAATCTTTTGGCATTCGGAAAAGATATCAGGCTGGGATCAAAATCATACATCGGTCGGGACCTTACCTACTCGGGCGAAAATATAAAAATAGACGGTATCGTCATCGGGAATGTCGATGGCACCAGCGCTAAAACGGTTATATCGGGAAAAATCGATGGTGATATAAATATCGAGACGGAGCAGCTTATTATTACTTCGACGGCGATCATAGAGGGTGAGTTATTTTACAAATCAAAGAATGAGGCTGTTATAGATGAAGGCGGAATTATAAAGGGTGAAATAACCTGGCAAGAATTGAATACCGAACCTGATATAAATATATCTCCCACTGGTTCCCTCGTTTTTAATATTATTATGTTTTTTGCGACTCTGCTTACTGGATTTGTTTTAATTTTGCTATTTAGAAATCATATTAACAGATCAGTGGATCAACTCGAAACAAATTTCTGGCACACTTTTGCCATTGGTTGTTTATCATTTATTGGTCTGACATTCGGCGCTATAATACCAATATTGCTGATCATTGGTATTCCGGTCTCTATGATGATGCTTGCCCTTGGTTTTATACTGTTCTATATTGGCAAAATATATGTCGCCATAACGCTGACACGATACCTGTTTGGGCTTATTAATAAAGATTCAAAACTACCGATTGGAATAGAATTTATAATTGGACTTATTATTCTTTCTGTTCTTTTTGAACTGCCAACAATCGGATGGGTGATCTATATCATTACATTCCTGCTGGGAACCGGAGCGGCTATAAATGGATGTATTGCTATTAGCCGAAGCAGCAAGGGAGTCTCTCAAATCCCAACGACCTGAAATATTTAATAGCCTGATACCGAGCCGTTACGTCTCGGGTCGGCGGCACCTGTTTTCATACCATCTTCGTTGATAGTGATTATCATCAATTCCGAGTAACGACTTCTTTCCTTGATATTATGTCCCTTGGCTATCAAAGCCTGTTTGATATTAATATCAAAACCACCCTCTTCCAAATACAATGTGTCTGGTAACCATTGATGATGAAATCTCGGCATATTCACAATCTGTTCCGGACTCAAACCGAAACGGTCAATATTTACAAGCGCCTGAGCGACGGTCGTAATGATTTTTGATCCACCTGGAGAACCCAAAACCAAAGCCGGCTTACCATTTTTTAGGGCAATTGTCGGCGACATCGAGGACAACATTCTTTTACCCGGAACAATTTCATTCGCCCGGGCACCAACCAAATCGTAGACATTGGCCACTCCCGGCTTGATTGAAAAATCATCCATTTCATTGTTCAACAAAAAGCCTGCACCGCCAACGACTAATTTGGAACCATATTCTGTATTTAGCGTGTAGGTTAAACTCACCAGATTACCGGACTTATCCGCTATTGAAAAATGAGTTGTCGATTCCGACTCCAAAAAATTCTGTGGAATCCCTGATTCAATTTCATTGGATATTCCGGCTCGGTTTTCATCAATCAACTCACGACGAGCATCCAAAAAATCATCCGACAGCATCACCTCAATCGGATTATTTACAAAATCAGGATCACCGAGATGAACGGCCCGCTCGGAATAGGCCAAACGACAAGCTTCGGCAAAATGATGAATATATTCCGGCGATTTAGGTGCAAAAATTGAGAAGTCAATAGGTTCCAAAAGTCTTAAAATCATTCCCAACAAAACACCGCCGGAAGATGGTGGCGGCATCGAATAGATATCGAGAGAATCAAATTGAAAATTAATTGGCTTCCGCCAAACCGGCCGATAGTTTTTCAAATCATCATGACTGATAAGTCCGTCATATTTCGTC
Source organism: Candidatus Zixiibacteriota bacterium (assembly GCA_032123495.1). GTDB lineage: Bacteria > Zixibacteria > MSB-5A5 > GN15 > PGXB01 > JAAERC01. Next base: position 20,308 of record JAQBFG010000262.1, read on the forward strand.
ATTATTTCGACAATTAAATCAGCCGTTTTCCCGGAATAAAATCCATTGAGACTATCAAGAGCAATTCTTTGAATTGTTGCAGCCAAATTTTTCTGAGTAAATCTGTCGCCCGCTTTGGGAGTTTTGTCTTCAGGGAAAAAAATTGATTTTGTTTCAGAAAATTGTTTCAACTCCTTACTAAACGATGTTATCGAGTTAGCCAAATATTGATCCAGAATAAATCCGGTATCAGCCAATTTATATGCCGGTTGCAAGAGTTGATACCATTCCATACTGCCATATTTTCCCCACAATGAAAAAAGGCCGGACACAGTACCGGGAACACCAGCCGAACGTGAGCCTAACAAGGAGCCATTTTCAGTAACATATCCATTTGAATCCAAAAACATATCGACCGTTGCTCCTCCCGGAGCCTTTTCTCTAAAATCAAGGGCATGAACTTCATCGGTCATGGCGTTAAAAGTCAATGCAAACCCACCACCGCCAATATTCCCGGCCTCAGGGTATGTAACCGCAAGTGCAAAACCGATCGCGACCGCCGCGTCAAAGGCGTTCCCACCCTGTTTCAAAATCTCCAAACCAATTTCTGAGGCGATTGGAGACGAAGTTACAACAGCGCCATTTTCATAAAAGGTTTCAACCGTTAACGATTCGCATGATCCAAGAGAAAGAATAAATATTAACAAGATAATTAATAAACCGAAGCGCTTACACATATTTCACCCCTGTAATATCTGAATAAACAATTATATGATGTTTATAACTCGAAATTAGCTTTTCTCAATTAGAATCATTCGGCCGTCAGGGAAACTAATATCCAGTGGAATCCCTTTTCTGAGACTGTCAGATGTTACCTTCAGCGGCTCAGCCTCTTCATCAGCAAAAAGATCGGTGAGCTTAACCTTGGCCGAAACGATTCCAACTTTTCTCAAATCAATCCTGACAATTACTTCCCGACTTCCCGTATTCGCAATCGAAGACAATTCACCCGGTGGCGGCGCGACCATAAATAATACGGCCCGTTTATCGCCCTTGTTAATCACCATATCAACTGAAAGATCAGAACAATACATAATTGGAGCGATTCCGCAGCCAGTTAAAAGCTCCTCAAAATGAGTCATCTTATTGTGATCACCCTCTGAGGAAATATCAAAGGTGTAAACATATAAAGTACCCTTAAATTTGGAGCTGGCAACTCCCACCGCTTTCTTTTTAATTGTATCTAATTTTTTTACTTTGCTGTCAGTACTAAGAATATGGCCAAAAATTCGTGAAGTAAATTGTCCGGTTTTACACTTAACAATATCAATATCAGTACCAAGTGTAGTTTTAATTCTTGTATGTCTGCTAAGATCCTGACAGTCCTTAAATTTTTCATCATATTTCGGCATCAAACCGCACAGGACAACATTTATTCCGACTTTAAGCATTTCCAGAATAGTCTCCTGCATTTTTTGCGACATAAATTCTGCCGATGGCATAAACACTATTTTATATTTTTTTAGCTCATCAACTTCGATATTTTCTCTAATATCATAATCAATCTTAAGCCTTAACAGATCGCGACAAATGCCATTAATACAATTGCCCATCAACTGATCCATATAGCCAAACTGTTTAGTATTGTCCAGCAATCTCATTCGCTGATAATCGCGATTTCCAATAATGCAAACCTGTTTGATAGTTTCCAATTCATTTAATTTGGTAGTGAGAATCGCAGTATTAAACCTTTTGACAACTTCATATCCACTTGTAATTGTTCCATCCGCGGCCAATGGCGCACCGAGCCAATGATCCCGGTTGACAAACATATAATGATTAAAACCTTTAAAACCGCTGGCCAAACCGGCGGTCAGATAAAAACGGCGCAGTCCATCGGGATAATCTTCGGTCTCTCTGGTAATATCGGCCTCAGCCAATGGTTTCCCGGAAACAAACGATGCTCCCCAGGCAAACTTATGTTGCCCCTGAAGATAGCGACCCTTTTGGGCAATATCAAAATATGTCCCTTGAGGAAATATATTGGCGCCCAATAAGACATCATCCTCTGTGGAGAAGAGATCTGTCGAGGGTAATAAATCACTATTTTCGAAAAATAACGACCTAAAAAATAATGGTTCAACCGTATAAGACTTTATAATTTCTTCAATATTGGATAAATAGGCTTTCAGCATCAACTCCCGGAACCGTATCCAGTCAAAAACTTTTATCATATCTTTGATATCAAGGTCGGCAAATTCACGCGGAGGATCAACAGATTCAAAATTGCTATTTTTTTCGCGATAGGCCTGATTTAGCTTTTTAATGTCTTCATACCTTGAGGCCAAAAAACCGGGGAAATATTTGGCTAAAACGTCCTGATTATAATCTGCTGAACCAGGTTTAGAATTTCCGGCAAATGATGTCTCAAAATCTATCTCTACCAGAAATACCGGTCCTCGAGGATAAATATAATTTTTGGTTGTTTCGACAAATGTTTTAAAATAATTTCTGAGAAAGTGTAAAAAATGCGAGTGTAAATAGCTCGGCAAATAACCACTCTCGACACCATAATCTTCGGGAAGCATAATCTCCTGCCCCTTAGAGTCACGAGCCAGCATTTTTATATCATTAAAAAGAAATTTGGGAAGCCCTCCATTTGGCCACTGAGCATTAATTCGCGGTCCCGGCCTCAAAATCACCTTAAAACCGAATTCTCTCGCCAATTCCAAAAAAACAATTAAATCTTTGCGGGAATCATTATATCCGGTAAAATCAATATCCTTATTTTTATCTTGATGTAAACTCCAAGGCACCGATGTGGAAATGATTCGAAATCCAGCTTTTTTAATTCTCTCAAAACAAATTGACCAATATTTTTTATCTACTCTAAAATAATGCATTTCAACTGAGAATGGATAGTAGACCTCTTTGCCAATCGTAAACCTATTTTCATCAATACCTAACATATAACAACCTGTATATCATTGGATTACAAAGTTAAGGAGTTTTTATTCACCATTAATCTTAACGAAATTAGCGATACAAGTCAACATTAATTATTTATATATATGATATATTTTAGTATGATTACATATTGAGATTGATTAACCAGCGTATTCATTTGTTGCACAACAGTATACAAAGACACAAAAAATACTTCATAAACAACAAATATTCAACCAACTTTTCCAGTGGCAATAACTCATTGCAATACATAATATTACAAAAGTCCCTATATAAATCAATTTGTGTTAAATTAAGTCATTACTGAGAGACAAAATAAAAGCCCCTTGCAATAAAGCAAAGGGCCCAAAATATACCAATAATTGGTAAAATATTTACTTGAGAAGCATTAATTTTTTGGTAGCTTGAAAATCACCAGCATTCATTCTATAAAAATAGATACCGGTAGCGGCAGATGAGCCATCTTCATCAGTGCCATCCCAAGTCACAGAGTATTTTCCAGCTTCATATTCGCCATCGGCAAGAGTCGTAATTTTCTGACCAAGAACATTGAAAATATCAATTTTAACCAACGACTGTTTAGGAAGAGAAAAATCAAATGTTGTACTCGGGTTAAACGGATTAGGATAATTCTGTTCGAGACTGAAATCGGTAGGAAGATTCTCTGTTGGATTACTAATTTGAGTTACATCAGATATCGACAAATTTGTAATTGTCCAGCAATATGGACCATTAAAAGTAATTGGTAATAATTCATCTGGAAATAACCAATCCCAATCTTGGACTCCCAATGTTTGAGCCGAACTTATTGAATCAACACATAGCTGGCCGGTTGTTCCTGTTGTTGAATTGAAAGCCTGCATATTGAATCTCATAGATGCCAGTGCTCCAAGGCCAGTCGGCATTCCGACAAATCCAGCCGGGGCAACATTAACATAGTGGGGTAAATTACCAGTCATATATTCTGTCGAATCCATATGCACCGTAAGGAAAAAATATGATGCATAGCTGCCCAAAGGTTCCCAACTTGGGACATTGGTGGTGGGAATAGCAGCATCAACGTGAGTAATGTCGACAATACTGCCATCCGGGCTAGAAAACCCAAGAGATAAGCTGCCACCAGTTAAATCTGTGCCGGAATCGTTATTTATATAAATATCAATAGAGAAGGCCGATGAGCCATCAATACTGCCACCGGATGCCTGTGGGGATTGTGCCGTTATTGCTATGCCAGCGCTCATTGTCTGACCGGCAACAAAGAATAAAACCAATGCTGCAATTAAAAGAATCCCATTACGTTTCATTTAAAACTCCTATTTTATATTATTAACTTAAATTCCTATTAGTTAATTTCATTCTATCACATCTATCGCATTAGACGAAACTAAATCCAAAATAGTTTAACTAAATCCAAAATATTATTTTCGTCATTCAAACATAGTATCAATTATCTATAATATCTGACGGCACCTCCTTGAGAAGAAATAAATCCCTTACTTCAAATTAAACATTCTATACAAATTATACAGTTATGGCAGTTTTTTGTCAACCAAAAAATACGCTAAAAGCAATTTTCGCGCCACATTGGCTGTTTCTATTATTGCTAATTGCAGGGCTCCGGACCGCCTTTGTATTTGTAATTGATAAGATAGATAACATCCGCAAGATCAACTGTGCCATCAAGATTGATATCGCCGGCAGAAACCGGTTCGGGGGGAGGTCCATTTTTATATTTATATAGAATTATATAAACCGCGTCAAGGATATTGATTTGAAGATCTTTATTCAAATCTCCGCAAATCTCATCTTTTACAAAGATTTTTCCTCCAAGAAATTCAGGATAATAGACGCCATACAACGATGTAAGCTGCAGAGGACTATTTAGAGTTGAAATGGTATCAATGGTAAAAATGGATCCGTCAACAACGGCGGCTTCAACTTTAAAATCAAGATTTACCAATATTCCTGCTCCGGGCTGCAAAAATTCGGAGCCGATCCCACCTAAATTTGTTGACATAGAAATGCCATACCGGTTGGTAATATGATCGTATGGCGTAATTGACACATCTTCAAAATACTCAGATAATGTCCCCTCAACAGAAGCGGTTGATAACCTGATTTTTTGATAGCTAACTGTATCTCCATTCATTTTTACCTGAAAAGGAATGTACATTCCTCCACATTGAAATTGATTATGAATGTACACTGGAACCGTTACTATCTGATATGATGATGAGGTTGGGACCCTGACAGAATCAATTTTTATAGTGTCAGCGGTTACCATAACCAAATTTTTCAAAACTTCCGTCGCCGTTCCTTTTGGTTCTTCCACGGTCAAATTCACCGAGTACAATCCAAAATTTTCGTAAGTATATGTTGGATTTTGGATTGCCGAATTTCCACCATCACCAAATTCCCAGTTCCATGAAGAAGGATTGTTTGGAGATAAATCAGTGAAACTCACTTCAAGTGGAGCGGCCCCGTTCAATACCGAATTGGCCTCAAATGCCGCTATTGGAAGATTCGCCATTGAAGCATAAGCATTAATTTGCCCGGCTCCCAATTTGCCTTCATAACCGGGATTGAAGGCATCAATATTAGTTGCATTGTCCAAGATAAGCGCGGTAATTTCAGGTTTTGTATAATGGGGCATATGTGACTTTATCAGGGCAACCAGCCCAGCCACAAATGGCGCAGCCATTGAAGTTCCTGGCAACCAGGCTTCAGTCGGCCCATAATGATTCGAGTAAGTGCTGTAAATATTATCCCCGGGGGCACAAATATCGACATATTCGCCATAGTTGGAAAAACTGGCTCGATAACTGCCAGCGCCACTGGCATTTGTGGCTCCTACGGACAAAGCAACTTCCATTAGAGGAGAACCAAGAAAAAGATTGTCCAAATATCCTCCGGTTTCGCTATACTCATCATCATTTCCGGCAGCATGGATAACTAAAACATTATTTTGATTACACAATAACCCTGCCGCTGCCATAGCTGCAGAATAACTGGAAAAACCCCAACTGCAATTGACGACACAGGCACCCATACGAGCCGCATAATCGACACCCTGGGCGCAATTGGCTGTGTTGACATAGCCGGTTTCTTGAGTTGGATCATCAGGATGTTTATATGATCCGCCGACACGAATACACATAATTTGAGCCCCGCGATTGGGACCGTTACCGCCGCCCCAACCACCGGCTAATCCGGCTCCAAAGAGGCCATTATTGGCAACGGCAGCCGCAATTCCGGCAACATGAGTTCCATGACCATTAAAATCCTTGGGATCCAAATCGGGAACCGCAACATCTTCGCCGGGCCAGGGATCGCTATTTGTCACACCGGTAAAAAAATCATATCCAATTATATCATCTCTCAGACCATTGCCATCATCATCGACGCCATTCACATCGCCCAGATCAAACACAATATGGTCACCATCAAGATCTTCGCCGGGATTGACCCAGATATGGTCAATCAAATCAGCATGCGTATATAAAACTCCGACATCAACAACGGCAATTATTGCCGTATCCGAACCTTTTTCAATTTCCCACACATCTTTGGCACCAACCGCACTTAATCCCCATTGCGTCCCAAATCTGGGATCATCGGGGACTACTTCGTATATTGGCATCGCCCAGATCGGTGAAGCTGATCTGACATAAGGGCTTTTTTCCATATCATCAATAATGGCATATACATCAGAATTTTCAGGTAGAGAAACTATAAGAAATTTAGACATATTATCGGTCCCGGCCATAGCATTTTGCCCTGTTCGCCAGGGAAACATCTTTTGGGCCTGTTTTATCTGATGTTTATCAAGGAGTTGCTGAAGAGCCGGAACTTCAAGACTGAAAAAACTGGATTTACTGCCAATCTTATCAACAGCGACATCTGATTCGAATTGAATTTCTATCTGATTGGTCATCAAAATCGGTCTGGTTGGTTTTCCCCCTGAAGCCGCAAAAGTGGCAAAAGGTGAAACGCAAAGAATACAAACGATTGTTAAGAGAAGAGTAGTTATATTAGTCAGTTTTTGAGTCATCTAAACCTCATTTTCACCGGTATAGAAATTATATAACTTTAAACCGAAAGATTACCATCTAAAGTTCCCATAATGAACAGGTTTTCAAAATCGGTTCATTTTATTTTCTTATCGGACGAAATTACGATAACTCAAATATATAGCGGTGAAAACCCCAAATTTAGGCCAAACCCCTCCACTGACCAAATAAATTCAGGGAGCTATCCTTGCGGACAGCTCCCTGAAATATGAATAAATTAATATTCAAGACATTAATGCCTAAGCATTAGAAGTTAAGAACAAACGGACAGAACGGTGGAGGTCCACTCTTATACTTGTAGTTAATCAAGTATACAACGTCAAGAATATTAACACCTGCTTTGGTATCGCAATCCATGATTTGATCGCAGTTGTCATATCCTACATCATAAGTAGCAGACGGCCATTTGACTCCTGGACCACTCTTATACTTAAAGTTAATGATATGAACAACGTCGAGAATATTAACACTGCCACCAACATCGGCATCACCTGGAATACCCCAGAGTTCACAGCAGAGATAACGTAATGAATACGCTCTTGCCTGATCAATGGTTTCCTGAATACCTGCTAAACCACCATCATATTCAGATGCCAGGAATTTTACAAAGCAAAGAGTATCACTGACACCGAGATTAAACATTCCATAACTGGTGATCATAGCCAAATCGCGGAACAATGAATCGGGATTGGTTACGGGGTTCGGAAGAGTGGAATGCCATGGGCCATAGCCAAAAACTGCACCTGAAAGAGTATCATACAATTCTTGAGCCGGGATATGACTTCTTACATCACCACCCATCCAATTTGGTCTCTTGAACGTAAACGATACCTGAGCTTCTTCGTATCTATCTATTGCTTTAATACCGGCTGGTTTAAATTGGAAACCACCAAAGAAAGCAGAACCACCAAAACGCATGTTTGCTGGAGTAGCGTTATTACCCATAGTGGAAGAGGCACAGAATGTATCGGCACTAGCTTCCCAACCACTCATATACATCAATTTACGACTCGCGTCAAAATTGGATGAATTACGTGAACCAGAATCACTCGGGATATCCCAATCTTCTACAGTTCCAACAATCACATTACTCAGGGCTGTTCCGGATCTGTTGTAGAATTTTGTTAATAGAACCAAGAAATCACTGGTATCGACGCTGGTCATTGGAGAAATAAGTATGTTCTTCATTCCAATTGCCGAGTCGGCCGTTACAAATTCACCGGAGACCAAATAGTTGGCAAATCCGGCGCTCTCTTCAGAGTTTACACCTTCTAACGGACGGAAACCGTCCTTGATATCTGAGTCAGGTTGTTCCGAGAATGAACTATGGCCTGAAACTGAAGTACTAATCCTGGCTTCGCCGCCGCCAATATCCCTGACAACAAACGGAGCACCTTCGGACATATATACATCCTGGTTGTTACCAAAACCTACTCCACAGGTATCATGTTCGATACCAAGATTACCAAGAATATGGAAATCCATACGGCCACAAGAGTCATACAAGCCACCACTGTAGTTACCATTATTGGCAACCGTTATACCGATTGATTGGGTAAAGAGGGTGTCCTGTATATATTGCTGAACGGTATCAGCAACAATATAGCCGATTCTGAGGGTATCAGCACCATTGCCGGCGTCAGAATTAAATATCAAGCGGCCTTCCAAAACGGCCGTTTCGTTGATAATGCCAAGGGTATTGATCTTCAAACCAATATCAAATGAGTTTGAAGGAACAACTTCAGTAATCGTTCCACCAAATCCACGCTCATCAACTGTTAACCAGCCATCATAAGAGGGATCGGCGTTGTCGATTTCCTGAACAACAATACTGCTGATCGAAAGTTGCGTATTACCAATATTGGTAAGTGTTACGTCAATCTCTCTTTCAACACCTGGTTTTGACCAGGAAGGTGTATTTTCAAAAATACCGGCTGGCTCATAAACCAGAACCGCCGCTTCTTCAGCGTCAACACATGGGAAACGGAACCATTTAATAGGATCGATTGCCCACATACCTTCACCCTGTACCAAACCACCTGGCCAGAGATCATCAACATAGAAAACATCCATATAATAATCAGTTGAAGACACTGTCCATGAAGGATCGCTGACTACCACGGCATTTGTAAAGTCGCCGCCGCCACTAATATCCATACCCCAGCGAGTCATTGAGTTATAGAAGTGACTGTGGCAAACATTTGTTGCCGAAGGATCAACCGGATCGGTAGGATCAGATGTATGACCCGTATCGCATCGCGGAGTGAAATCGGTTAACAAACGAGCCGGATCCCAGTTCAAACCACCGTTAAGCATTGGGGAAACAGAGAAATACAGGTTAGCATTTGCAGAACCTGCACCAATGTTCTGAGTCCAAGCTGAAATATGACAGTTATCCCAGACACCGTTGGCAACATCCTGGAACTGGGCAAATGACACATAAAGTTTATCGTCACACTGTCCGATTTGCGGCAAGTTGAGAGCCATACTGTGCCAGGCGCCACCGATGCAGATACTATCCATTTCAGTGAAATCGGCCATTGCGTCTTTGACGATAGTGATATAGTTATCATCTAAATTGTCGGATCCAATGGTTTCAGCATCATCAGACCAATGCAGAATACGACTACCCATTGGGTACAAAGGATAGTCCATTTGCGGGGCAAGAACTGTACCAAATTCACCTGTTAGATTGACATGCTGGCGGGCGGCATAAACAACATGCAAACGACCGTCAGTATCAATAACGGCGTTTAGATCAGCATATGGCCACCAACCGCCAACAGTAATATCGTTTTTGGAAATATTATATTTGGCACCCCAGGTCAGACCAGCGTCCATAGATACCATGGTGTAGGCGTTCTGACAATTCTGCTCTAATTGCAGTGAAATTGGTTCAAGAAAGCCTGACTCACCATCATCGGGGCTGGTAGCACCAAGGTAAGCGTTCCAAACGAGAGCCACTTTACCTTCATAACCGGCAGTGACATTCGGAGGAGCAGCCTCAACAACAGTGCTAATTGTATGCCCTGAGTCAACTGTCATATGGCTCCAGACAATACCTGGTGATTGCGGATGAGGACCAGCACCGCCACGTCTGAAATACCTTAATACGGCATTACTTGGCGCGCCGGACTCAGAAGCAAAAAGGTGAATAACGGTATCTTCGACAGAACCATTGTCATATAGTTGGAATGTTCCATATGGCCATGTCCAGCTGTAATCATTATCAGCAAAATCAGGAGTACGATGCACCTCTGGAATACCCGCCTTATAACCCCAGGAACCAGTACCTGGTGATTGATCGGGCCAAATTACAGGAAAGTAGACATATGGAGCAATTCCATCTGGATCAAAGTGGTTATATACTAAACCACGGCCATCAGACATAGCGTCAACACCGCAATAACCGGATCTTTCACCAGTAGCATGAAGATCATCACCACCAAAAGGAGTGGCCGGCCATTTTAGAGTGCCAGTAGTGGCATCCCACATGTTATATGCCGTAAGACGAACACCTGCTCCGATCACCGGATTAGAATTATTCTTCTCCATATAGGCAAAATGTACATCTTTACTGCCACGCCAAGCAACCTGTCTCGTGGATCGACCATTATGCTGGTAATCGTAGGTCGTCTGACCTATCGTCAAACCAACTGCGGGGCCGGGGGGGACAGTTCCACGTTGATCATAGCCTAAATCACGAGGGGCGTCGCCAAAATAGGCATTTACCTCGCCCGGACCGGCATCATCGGCACCCATATTTTTATTCGCTGGCCAGGCCGCGGGATCTCTATCAATCAATCCGGACTTCTGATCAAGTGAGTTAATTACCTGATCCAGAGTGGCATCCTTCTTAATTGCTTTCATATCCTCTGCAAACGCGAAACCTGCAAGAATAGCAAATGTTAACAAGGAGAGAAACAAAATTTGCCCAAATTTCCTTGTCATCTCTGCGCTCCTTTCAAAATTCTTAATAATTCCCAACTTATTTTTGATAAATAAGCTAACTTTTTATATCTGCAAAAATCAATTTTTGCAGAGTGTGGTTGCATGCCAGTAATTACTGCATGCTAAATGTTGGCTCGAGCAACCACCTCCCTTCATAATATTATTCAATTTATTATAGCTAAAACTTGTTTATTTCTTATGGCGTTTTTACTGAAAAAGTCAAATCTAATCAAGTTACTTTAGATTTAATAGCCAAGTATTTGGTCTTTATGTCTTAAACAATATAACCAAATCAACTCAGCAAGTGAGGTTCTCACAAGACCCATAGTATGGGTCTAAATTTTTTTATCTCCAAAAACTTGTAGCATCAATAAGATAAAGGGAATCGGTTCTTTTGTCAAGATTTATTCCACAATAAATTAATAATTATTTTATTAAATTTAGTGAGATATTTTTGAAATCGTTTAAAAAAAAGGGTGGCAATTATTAATATATTGCCACCCAAAAAGGAATATTTATTTAACAGGTGAGGGACCCTGTTTATAAAAATAGTGTATTAAATATTCGGCATCCAGAACATTAATTCGATTATCATAATTAACATCGGTCGCCTCTGCTGAAGCCGGTGTCAAACCGTCTTTATACAAATAATTTAGAATAAACAGGATGTCCGACATATCAAGAATATTATCAGAGTTTGCGTCTCCACGTAAAAAGGCCACAACCTCATAAGTGAGAACAATATCATCACGGGCCGAACTTGGATCAGTAACAGAAAAAGTCAAAGTGTAAATGTCGCCAACTTGCAACAAAGCAGGCGAAAATACAAATGTAGCGGTGCCATTCCCATTATCCGTAAAAGTGGCATTAAGCGGAATGGCATTATATGAAATAGTCATAACATCCAAATCAGGATCAAAAGCGGTCAAATTGAGCGTATATATCTCACCGGCAATAACCGGCTGTGTAGATGGCACCGACATCGTGAAATAAGGTGCCTGATTACCGGCCTCAGTAACCGTAATGGTTCCCGTTACTCGTGTTTCCAGGGTGCCGTCAGTAGCCACAAAATCAACCAAATAAACTCCCGACTGGGTATAGTCCGGCCTAAATATAAATGTTTTCAAGAAAGTTATGCCGTCAAATGTCGCGTTTGACGCCGGTAGATTTTCGGCCCATAAGGTAATTGCCTGTCCATCAGGATCGGATGCTATCACCGTAATACTAAGCTGTTGTCCTTCATTAATTGTTGTATCAATCGAACTCCCTATAATTAGTTCCGGAGCACGATTCACATGAATTACTGTAAACATTGTTGGTGGAGTAGTTATATTAACTAAAGTAGGATCGACGGCATCAACAGCCCTCCACTGCATGTAGAAAGTGCGACCACCCGGAAGAGGTTGGCCCTGATCGTAATCAGGAGTAAATGTCAACAAACCGACACCATTACCGGAATCAACCCAGTTCATATTTGGTGCCAATTCGTAGGTAGGAGAATTTACCTCAATTAATGGGAAAGTACCATCCGGATCATCGGCCCTAACAGTAAAGTACAGCGTATCGCCTTCATAGACTGTGCGATTTTGGCTCGGTATAAACGGGAATGGTGCAAGATTTGTATCGGCCACTGTAATTCTTGATATTTTCGTATCAAAAAGGAGAGCGTCAAAAGCATCGGTGGCAAAAAAGGTAACATCATAAATACCGGCATCGAAATTATCTGTCTGCCAGGTAAATGTTCCGGTTCCGTCAAGATTATCGGTAAAGTTCGCACCGGCAGGGACATCGGTGGCAGTAAGAATTGGAATGTCAAGATCAACATCTGTGGCTGATATATCAAATGTCAGCAATTTCATTTCAGACGTGGCCTGCGCTATAACAGTGCCCAGCACCGGGGCCTGATTTCCAGCTTCCTCAACAACTATGGTAACGGTAATGGTAACAATAAATTCACCGTCATCGGCGATGATATCAACATAGTAAATGCCATTTTGGACAAAACTCGGATTAAAACTGATAGTCCCGGTCCCGTCGCCATTATCGGTAAAGGTGGCGTTTTCCGGCAGATTTTCGGCGGATAAAGTCGGAATTGAGGCATCGGGATCAACGGCAGTAATGATCAGATTCATAGTATTGCCCTCAACAACCGTATCCTCGGGAACCGGATTAAATATCGGACTCTGATTCCCAGCTTCATAAACCTGAATAAAAATCGGGTTGGTATGAGTATCAGCTATACCATCGTAAGCTCTTAACACCAATTGATAAAGACCAGCCTGAGTATAACCGGGAGTGAAACTGAAATCTCCGGTTCCATCGCCATTATCAGCGAAGGTTGAGTTTTCTGGAAGCTTGGTGGCACTGAGAGCCGGAAATCCTCCATCCAAATCGGTGGCGGTGGCGGTAAATCCAACAGTTGCACCTTCCAGAACTGTTAACGATGTCGGCGGATCAACCCATACCGGCTCATTATTGACAGTCACAACTGTAATGGTAATTGGTAATTGCGATGAAAGCTGGGGAGTTCCCTGATCGGTGGCAATGATTGTGATCACATGCGGACCGATCTGAGCAACCGACGGATTAAATACAAACTCACCGGTATTGTCGCCATTGTCAACAAACGAAGAATTGCTCGGCAATCCGGCAGCTGTTAGAAATATTCTATTGGTTAAAATCGGACTGGTTAAATCGGTAGCCGAAACCGTAAAGGTCAGATTATCACTAACCGCAACACCAAATGGACCTACCGGTTCGATATCGGGAGCCTGGTTTACTTCAGCTATAGTTATTATCATCGTATCGGTTATAGAAGCTGGCGGGCCGCCAAAATCTGTGGCAAAAAACAGAACGGTGGCAACGCCTGCATTATAATAATTAGTTCCGAGACTAAAAACACCGACACCATTTCCGCTATCTACAAATGTAAAAATAGCTGGCGAAAGGTTAGTTGAAGCTGATAAAATTACGTTACCACCCTCCGGGTCGGTGGCGGTAACAACCATTATCAAAGAGTCTCCTTCGTTGATTGTGGTGTCGGGAGAATCGCTTATAATCGGGGTCTGGTTACCAACCTCGGAAACAGTCAAGTTAACATATTCCGAATCACTTAAAACACCATCGGTCGCAAAAAAGAGTAAATTATATAAACCAGCCTGGGCATAATCCGGATCAAAAGTCAAGGTTCCGGTGCCGTCAACATTGTCCACAAAGGCCGCATTGGTCGGAAGATCTTCCGCCTGAAGTATTGGGATCGTTCCATCTGGATCAGAGCCTGTAATGGTTACCAGAAGCTGAACACCTTCTATCGCTGCCAGAGGGCCGATTGGATCAAGGATCGGCCTTTGGTTGCCAGTTTCATTAACAGTAATATCAACTAACTCTGAAGCTGTTCCTTCACCATCACCGGCAGTAAAAGTAACTTGATAAGGACCTGCCTCGTCAAAGGCTGGCGTCCACTCGAACAATCCGGTTCCGTCACCATTGTCAACAAAGGTAGCTGTTCCCGGCAAGGCGGAAGTTGCCAAGGTTGGTATCGTGCCGTCATCGTCGGTTGCCGTTACCACGACACTCAATAAAAGACCTTCATCAACTGTTTGAGGGCCAATCGCTGCCAAAACCGGATCACGATTGGTATTGGTAACATCAAGTGTAACTACTCCGGAGTCAACCAGGAGCCCATCAAAGGCCTTAAAAATGACCTGATACGAACCGGCCTGATCAAAATCAGGAGAAAAATCAAAAGTCCCGGTGCCATCAAAATTATCAGTAAAAGTGGCATTAACAGGTGTTCCGGTCGCCGATAGCGTCGAAATTGTACCGTCGGGGTCGGAAGATGTTATAACAAAATTCAAAGTTCCATTTTCAGCGACTGTCTGAGGTGTTGCAATCGGATCCAGGACTGGAGTCTGATTACCAGCCTCGATAACATCAATATCGACAAATTCGGAATCGGCAACGATACCATCACTGGCAATAAAGATAACCTGATATGTGGCCGCTTCAGTATAAAGCGGGGTCCAGTCAAAAACACCGGTACCATCGCCATTGTCTATAAAAGTTGCGGCACCAGGGAGGACCGCCGTTGCCAGAGTCGGGATGGTGGCATCAGGATCAGAACCGGAGACCACAAAATTAAGATTCAATCCCTCAGTAATCGTTTGCGGACCAATCAGATCAAGAACCGGGGCCTGATTGCCAAGATAGGTAAATCCACCGGCTAAACTGTTTGAGGAAGTTAAAGCTGCTGAATTTGTCAAGGTTATGTCAATCGATCCAACGATACCAGCCGGAGTAATACCGGTTAATTTGTAAGGCGCTTCAACCACAACCGAAGTCAGGAGATTGCCTCCAAAATCAACATCAACACCGCTCATATCAAATCCGGTACCGGTCAAGGTTACCGATGTTCCCCCAACAAATGTTCCCGAGCTTGGTAAAACAGAGATCAAGGTTGGATTGCCAATAATGGCAGCATCAACCGTTAGCACCGCTGAATGCGGACTAAGATTGCCAACACCATCCTGGGCAATTACCAGATAATGATACTGATTTGTACCAACAATTGTGTTATCTACAAAGAAACTGTCGGGAACGCCAGGGTTACCCAACGAACCGGTCGGGTCATCCTTTCTAAAGAAAGAACCTCCGGAACTCGCCAAGCGACGATAGACATGATAGGTCAAACCGGGGACAAAATTCCATGAAACCACTACCGATGATGACGATACCGCTGAACCAGATAATCCGGATGGCGTACTCGGCCAGCCAGCAGCCAATGATAAAACTATATCTTCCTGCTGGAAAGAATTGTTCGGAATTAAATCTGAAAGAACGGCGCTTTCGAAATTAACGGTATTGTAAAAATAATAGTCATAAGGATTGCCTGGCGCTTCGGTTAGATAATTTTGAAACTCATCAAACCAGTTACCGGCATCGTAACCGGCCCCAACGCAAGTTTCTATTCTAAGCTCTTCATCGGTATTATCTAAGAAACCATAAAAACTAATTTCACCATTGGCCGGAATACCGGCGTCGGAATTGGTAACTGATCCAAATATCGATCCCTGCCCATAGGCAGATGATACATGTAATAAAAGTAATACAATTGGTATTGCAAATAGCTTGCTTATGTTACTTCGTAATAATTTGCTGTGCACCTTGGCACCTCCAGATATATTTAAACATCTCTTTTTTTCTAAGTTATTTTCTTTCATTACTGTATCACTCCCATATTATGGTCCGGGGAAAACATCGCTTGACGCGACATTTGCCTGATAAGGCATCCCTGCCTTAACCGTAAAGTTTACGCCAAATCCAGCAGCGAAGCGCGATTCGTAACTCTGCGAGCTGGCATCATACCTATTTAAGGTATTAAAGCTGCCCGGCAGATTATTCAGAACATCCTGTGCGGTCAGGAAATCAAGTTCCCGTTCAAACGGAATCGACAGAAAGCTGAAACTGGTCGTGCTTGTGGTCTGGAGCGGATAACTGACCGAGCCGGGAGCAGGAATTTGACCAGCCATCGAGAAAATTGTCGAATTAGCCGCATTGATCTGATAAATTCCACCGGTTACTGTTACAAAATTAACGCCAAATCCAGCTGCAAAACGCGATTCAAAACTCTGTGAGGCTGGCTGATAATTATTAACAGTTAAAACATTCGAGCGACCGATAGCGTCAATCAACTCATCGGCGTTGGTTATTCCGGTACTATCAAAAGGAATACAGATCAGATTATAATCGGTAGTGGCGGTCGTAACTATTTGATAGTCAAACTCGCCAACACGATTAGACGTTGCTGCCCTGTTTCCGTAAATATCAAAAGCAACTACCGTATAGAAATACTGATTAGTCACGTCGCCGACAACATCGGCACCATTGAGATCACTATCGGTAAAGGCAAAGGTTACCGCATCGGTTGTGCCGATCGAATCGGATGGAGTCGGCGTAAAGTAGGCTGACGTGCCGCGATAAACGATGTACCCGGCCAT
>JAQBFG010000263.1:0-17209 GCA_032123495.1 Candidatus Zixiibacteriota bacterium
GGTAGAAAAATCAAAGGCATTTAAAACTATTTCGATCTCGGCGAATTATCTTCAGAATAGTAATCGTAATATGTTTCATCAATACTGGAAACCGGCCAATGGCATAGCGCTCAATGCAAAAACAGAGTTTTATTTCGGCAACATCGAGTTGGGGGCGCAGCTGTTTTCCATAAAGGCAAAAAATATCGCACAACCTGATTTTATAGCCGTCAATATCTATATCGGATGGGGACTGGAACAAAAGCTATCTTCAAAATTGTTTCTTAATTCCAGTTTCACAGTAGGCAATTATTTTATGAATTTCGATGATGACAATATTGATGTTAATCTAAAATCCGAATCTGAATTCAGTTTAGGTATTAAAACCGGCCTTAAATATGATCTCGGGAAAAATCTATTTGTTAATATTTCGGGACGTTATCAGATTATTTATACGCACCATCGGATTGAACTATCATACATATCAATCGGGCTGGGTAAAACATTTGCAACTCCAAAATGGCTGAGGGAGTTTCTAAATTGAGTAAATTTATCATAAATATTTTTATTATACTGCTCTGTCTGCTGGTTAATAATGCCAATGGAGCCATGGTTGAACGAGTCGATATTATTAAAGGAGAAGATATCCGGAAATCAGGCCTGATGCGACTGAGTGATATATTTCTTATAATTGACAATTGGGATGTCAGTACAATAGATGGGATTACTTTTCAAGCCAGCCCGTTTGGATTAAACTCATATCAGCATCAGGATTGGAAGATCTTCCTTAATGGAATTCCAATTGATATAAATTTGTTTGGAATTAAGGCACTTGACCGGATCCCGGTAGATTTAATGCAAATTGTTGCTATCAAAATACTCCACCAATCGGGAATTTATGCAGGACAGAAAACAGCCGGCGGAATAATCGATATAATAACAAAAAAGAATGCTACAGGCTTATCCGCAAACTTACGAACCGGATTTGGCAACGAGACCGGAGATCCAGGCCCGTACCATTACACAGATAAACGCTCGCCTAATATTGACAAAGTCGGGAATATTATCGCATCTGGTTTCTCGTTTGGAGCAAAAGATTCCTATTTTAACTTCGGATTTAAAAGAGAAATAGGATATCCAACCGATGAGGCGGCTTTCTACCGAAATGATGATATCGCCAATGGTTATTATCCTCGACAGAAGCTCGAATCTTATTATGCCTATTATAGAAAGTATCAGGATAATTTTCAATACTCGATCTCTGCCGGATTGAGCAATTTTGACGATTTTTATTTCTTGAGATCATTCGGCCGCGAGGTTCCGGTAAATTCCAGATTATCATATTTTGGTAGTACCGGTGCAATTGGGAATATAAACAAACCGATATTGAATTATAGATTCGCTTACACTTCAAATAAGCTGGGCAGAAGGGAAAATAGTTTAAACCTCGATTTTGACTGGAAACAGGAAAATCTACATGTCAACATTGAAACCGGTTTTCGGGGAACGAAATTTACCGGCACCGCCGGAATAGGATTGAATCATAGTGCGATTCATACTGACTATATATTGGACAAAGAGGCTAATACCGAAGCAACTATTTATACCCAATTTAATTGCTGGTTGTCACAGTTAACGAATTTTTCGACCGATCTGATATTAAATTTCCAAAACAATAGAAGTGGCTTTTTGGCTCGTTTGATGACAACTTCACATATCACAAGAAACGGCCAAATTTCTATTCTGGTAACATATGATAAAACGCTCCCCGAAGAATCAAACAATATCTGGTATTGGCAGCAGCAAGGATATATGTTTCTTCGAAATCATGGCATTTCATATACGATTGACGGCGCTATAAAACCGACCAAAAAATTTACTGCCGAGGTGTTATTTATCAATAGACTCAGCAGAACAGTCTCGATGCATCTGTCGGCCTATTACCGTTCGTTTGCACAGTTAACTTGCGCGGCGCAATATCTGATATCCCCAACCGATTATTCGGCGCCGGATAATTTAGAGGTTCAAACCGATTGTTCAGGGCAAATTGTTGGAGCGGAAATCGGATCAAGATTCGACCCAGTCAAAAAACTTCGAATTGAACTTTTCGCTCGTTACCAAAATTATATTGATGACGAACCGATGTTTACTGAACTGTGGAAAATGGTGCCGAAATATAAATTATCAGCAACAATGATTTATGATCCGGTCAAACATTTCTCTTTATGGAGTCGTCTAAAATATACCGGTAAAACCAAATGGGTTGATTATGAAAGCAGTGATACTAATGATATTCATACATACCATACGGTAAATGATTTTTTCAATATCGATATCACCGCTCAGAAATATTTTGGCAATAGAAAAATCCGGACCAGTTTTTCAATTAGAAATCTTCTCAATGATAAAGTGAAGTACCATCCGATCGGGGCGCAATTTGATCTTTCATATTTTGCGCAAATCGAGTTTATGCTCAACTAAAACCTGATAAACTGCTCAAATAGTTTGTATAAATAGACAACCGAAAAAACCAAATTAAAAGCAACCCGCAGGAACTTATAAAAACTATTATCCGAGAACTCTTTGATTTCTTTGCCATTTCTAAAAAGATAATAATTTCTGGTATATTCAAACGATGAAACAATAAATAAAATCACGGTCAAATAAAGACAGAGCTGCTGTCCGAAATCAAACTGAATGACATAGCTGGCAATCAATAGTGCCAGAGCGGCAAAATAATATTTACCGCTATTTATGGAAAACGGTATTAAACCTTTTTGTTTCATCATCATCGATGCACCAAGAAGAATTATAATATCCCGTGAAAAAACAATTACGGCCAGCCAGATTGGAAAATCTCTTAAAAAGATAAGTTCAATAATTAAAATAGTCGCAAAAATTTTATCTGCCAGAGGATCAAGCATCAGCCCCAATGCTGTCTGACGATTCAATTTGCGAGCCAGATAACCATCGAGATAATCGCTGGCCCCGGCCACGATCAATAAAACAACAATAATAAACGTTGCATGATCGCTGTTCACCCATAACAAATATCCAATAAACGGAGTTAGAAAAATCCTGAGTAATGACATCAGATTCTGTATCTGAAATATTTCGACAAAATTTATTTTTTCTACTTTAATCATAAGACTTTCTTATATCAGATGGCAGAAACAGAATAGTTTTATCTATACCTTCTGTCAAACAATAAAACGAAACCAGCAAATTTAATCACTTGACCGCCAACGACGGTCAATCAAAAATTATCAGGTACATCCTGCGCCATTACCATATCCGCAGATCGGACAGCGAATTATTCGCCCCGGTTCTCTTTTTAATCTGGCAAAGCCGCAGTTTGGGCACAAATCCCCCTCTTTTATAAATACAATTGATTTGCTAATGTCTTGAGAGGTTCCTTTATTCTCGCCGTCCTTTTTGTTGTTTTTATGGCACATAACATTAAATAAGATAGAAGGTTATATTTAAATAGCCATGTTTTTGTTGCAATTGGAGGGAAGTTTTCTTCATTGGAACTGTATAATATTTAGAAATGATATTAATTGTTTTTGAGGAGAAAATTATGAAAGCAAAAAACTACCTGCTTATTTCTGTGTTTGCTGCAACACTATTGGCGGGGTCGCTGGCTGCCGAAGTTTCGGTGACAGTATATAATGGAAACCTTGGCGTAATCAGAGAAGTCCGGTCTCTCAGTTTTGATAAAGGCACCGGAAAAGTTTCATTTACCGATGTTCCATCGCAAATCGATCCGACTTCAGTCGGCTTTGAACTGCTTGACAGCAAAAAATCGGTATCGATTTTAGAGCAAAACTATGCCTACGATCTTGTCTCTCCGGAAAAAATATACACCAAGTATATTGACAAGGAGATTGATATAATTGATAAACAAGGACAAATCTTTAGCGGCACTTTGCTTTCGTTTTCAGGTGGATCGGCTGTTCTAAAAGATAACTCAGGCAAAATCCAGATCATCCAAATGAGCCAGATTGTTAATGTCAACTTCCCGGAACTACCCGATGGACTGATTACCCGACCAACTTTGTTTTGGCTGTATTCCTCCGATTTTTCGGGAGAGGCCAAATGTAATGTCAGTTATCAGACCGGAGGTTTGGGTTGGACAGCCGAATATGTCGGAATTTTATCTGAAGATGAAAAAAGTCTCGGCTGGACCGGCTGGTCATCGATTACCAATAACTCAGGAGCAACATATAAAGACGCAAAATTGAAATTGGTCGCAGGGGATATTAACCGTGCGCCTCAACAACGCGGGATGGGCCGACCCGATTATGATGAATTGAGGACGTTTGCGACCGCCAAAGCTGCACCTTTTGAGGAAAAAGAATTTTTTGAGTATCATCTTTATACGCTGCCGCGGGCAGCCACTATCGCTGACAAAGAAATCAAACAGATAACACTCTTTAACCCGGCCTCGACCAAGGTTGAAAAAGAATATTATTACGAACCGGAAAAAAATGACAAAAAAGTTAGAGTTGCACTTAAATTTGAGAATTCAAAGGTATCCGGGTTGGGAATACCTCTTCCAGCCGGACGGGCCAGAATTTTTAAGGCCGATTCCGACGGCTCGATGATTTTGCTGGGTGAAGACAGAATCGATCACACTCCCAAAGATGAAGATGTAAAGTTAACTATTGGTTTCGCCTTTGATATCTCGGCAGAGCAGAAAATTGCCAATTATGAGAGACTTTCTGATCGGGTCGAGGAAAGAACTTTTTCAATAGAATTGCGCAATCATAAAGATGAAAACGTCACTATAATAGTAGATAAAAAACTTTATGGCGATTGGGAGATTAAAAACCAAAATCACAACTTTGATAAAAAAGACGCCAATACGATTCAATTTAAGATTCCGATTTTGGCCAATGGCAAGGAAGAAGTTACCTTTACCGTTCGAACCGGCCGTTAGAATTGGAGAAAAATGGTTGACACTTCTGGCAAAATCTGTTAGATTCGCACCTGATAAAGCTGGATAGGAACAATTAGAAGGAGTATTCGATGCGACATTTTAAAATTATTTTACTGTTATCATTAATCATATTAATGGCCCTGCCGGCTTTGGCCCAACGAAAGGCGCTAAAAAAGGGCGCTGGCCCGATGCTAACATCGGCACGAATTGCTCTCTTTTCAAGTCCACCCCGTTATGATGAGGCAATGGCATATTTTGATACGGTCTTAACCGATTATGGAATGATTCCTGAGGCCTACTTTTATAGCGGCAACATTTACGCCGAGTATGCATCTCGCGAATATTCATTTGATGGCAAGGTTAAATTTTTTGAAAAGATGAAGGCCAGTTATGATTCTTTGGATCTAGCTTGCGAAAACAAGGATGTCAAAAAGAAATATAAATCGAAGTGCGATGATTTCCAATCAGTTGTCGATTCAATTATTAAGGGGTTATGGGGTCCAAATTATAACGAAGGTGTCAAAATTATTGAACGTCTGGATAAGGAATTAAAACCAAAGGTCGCCAGTGCCGCTGATTCTGTTGAGTTAGATGCCGCTATGGTCGAGCTAAATGCAGTTGCCGATACTGGTAAGGGATTTTTCAGAATCACGGCAGCGGTTGACCCTAACAATGGCAAATCGATGGAAGGTTTGGGCCTTTTATACGACCGGATGGATAATACCGATTCGGCTCTTTATTTCTTCAAGCAGGCATACGCTATGAATCCGGACCAAGTTCAGCTGGTTCAGTCAATTGCGTATTCGTATATCCAGCTAAAAGACTGGAAGAATTCAATAGTATTCTTCAGGAAACTGATGATTATGGTTCCCGGAGATGTGAATACGATTTTGAATACTGCCGTCTGCTTTAATAACCTGGGAATGCTTGATTCAGTTTTGGCTTATAACCATAAAGCGATCGCGATTGATTCATCGCTCGCCTCGGCCTATTACGATATTGGCACAATATGGCTTGTCAGCTCTCAAACAAATTCTGATTCTACTAAGTTTTATAAGCAGGCCAAAAATGATCCTGAAGCGCTAAAATTCCAGAAATTACAAAATTCCTCATTAGATTCATCAGCACATTATTTTTGCATTGCTTCTGAATTGGATGAAAACGATCTTATCGCTTTGGAACAGTGCGCAGTAGTGACCATGATTCTTGGCCATTATGAAGAAGCAGCAACGAAATTTAAAAGATTAACCGAAATGTCGCCTCAGATTTTTGACTTCTGGATTAATATGGGCGATTGTTACATACAGTTGCAGAAGTTCAAAGAGGCTGTTGAACCTTATGAAAAGGCAGCGGAAATTGATCCTTCCGATATCAAATTATGGGAAGTATTACTTAGCTTGTATGAAACCCAGGGATTTCCGGAAAAGGCCAAAACAGCCGAAGCCAAAATTAAGGAACTGAGAGGCTAAATTATTTAGCCATATAATTTATTGGGCAGGTCCTCTTGACCTGCCCTTTTTTATTAAAATGAAGACTATCCTGATAAATATTGCAATTCCCAACACCGGTCGAAAACTGTTTACCTATAAATGTAATGAGGATGTTTATCAAAAATTGAATCCGGGCCAAAGAGTAATTGTGCCATTTGGCCGAAGAAACCTTATTGGCTATTTTATTGAAAAAGCAAAATCAACCCCAACACAAAAACTGCGTGAGATTTTCGATATAGTCGAAAAAAAACCGCTTTTTGATAAAAACTTACTCCGCTTTTTGCTCTGGATGTCTGAATATTATTATGCCGGTATCGGCGATACCCTCAATGCGGCGATTCCACCAAACCTTCGGAAATTAAAGAAGCCATTTTATGTTCCATCCGATGATTTTGAAAATTCGGCCGACAATTATCCATTGCCGGAAAAAACTCTGGCAAAAATTAAAACGGCAGGAAAACTAATTACCAGAGATATAACATTACTAAATAAATCTCAGCCGGGACTTTTAGAGAAACTCCTGAAAGCGAATGTACTGTTAGAATCATGGGCGGATTCAAGCAAAAGGACTGATGCAACGTCAGAAAGAGAGGGGCCGAGCCCCTTCGGATATTTTAAACCTCGTGCGAATGTTGCTGATATAAAACCAAATATCGAACAGACGGCTGTCATAAAATCTCTTATCGGCAATTTGGGGAAATTTGCACCCTGGCTGTTGTATGGTATTACCGGTTCAGGAAAAACTCTGACTTATTGTTATGTAGCATCAGAGGTAATCAATAAAGGCGAAACAGTTCTGGTATTGGTTCCTGAAATTGCTCTGGCCGGAACGTTGCTTTCATATTTCAAATCATTTTTCGGCGAGGATATCGCACTGCTTCATTCGGCACTGAAACCAAAGGACCGCTTACTGGTCTGGCAGAATATTAAGGCCGGAAAATATAAGATTGTTATCGGTGCCCGCTCGGCGATTTTTGCTCCACTCGAGAAGCTTGGGCTGATCATTGTTGATGAGGAACATGACGAATCATACAAGCAGGATGATCCCTCCCCCCGTTTTCAGGGACGTGATGCCGCCGTGATGCGGGCAAAATTAGCCAGCATTCCGATAATCCTGGGAACCGCGACACCATCGCTTGAATCGTTTACCAATGCAGAAAAAGGTCGCTATCAAATGCTAAAACTAACCCAGCGGCCAGAAAAAACCGAACTGCCGATAACCCGTCTGGTCGATTTAAAAGAAGAACGTCCATCGTATGACAATCCATTTTTCTCGGCAACGATGATCTCCAAAATAAAAGATTCACTTAGCAAAAACAATCAGGTGATCCTTTACTTGAATCGTCGCGGATTTTCACCGCGAATCAGATGCGCTCAATGCGGGTTCACCCCTGAGTGTCCTCACTGTCAAATTAGTTTAACTTATCACAAAAGCGGCAATAAACTTCTATGTCACTTCTGCGGGTATATCGATAACAGGTATAACCTGTGTTCCAATTGCCAGTCTGATAAACTCGATTATATCGGGGTCGGGACGCAGAAGATCGAAGAGATAATTACGAAACTGTTCGATGATGCCAAACTGGCCCGGCTCGATTCGGACAGTGCGGCCGAACGTGATAATGTGCATCTGATCCTTTCTGATTTTGCCAACAAAAAATATAATCTGCTGCTTGGAACACAGATGGTGACAAAAGGAATTGATTTCCCCGATGTTTCGCTGGTCGGGGTCTTAAATGCCGATATCGGTCTGGATATGCCCGATTTTCGTGCTCCTGAAAAACTTTTTGCCAAACTGATCCAGGTTTCTGGACGTTCCGGTCGCGGGATAATCCCGGGCGAGGTCGTGATTCAGACATACAATCCGAATCTTGACTTAATCGATGATGCTGCCCGTCAGGATTATGATACCTTTTACGAGCGTGAGATCGAATCGCGAAAAATTTTATCGTACCCTCCTTTTTCGCATCTGGTCAATTTTCGTCTCGCGGCCAAAGAAGAAAATATATCAATTGAACAGTCGCTTCTTTTCCGGAAAAATCTGGAAAAAATAATTATCGATTCCGGAGTTAAGATTCAGATCCTCGGTCCGGCACCATGCCCGTTGTACCGTTTGCGGGGGATGTACCGCCGTCATCTGTTTATCAAAACCAAACAGGTCACAAAATTCACTCATCTTTTGTATGATTGGGAACAGAAAGAACCAAACTTCGGCCTGCCCTCGAGTGTGAAGTTAGTCATCGATATCGATCCTTACGATATGATGTAAGTTTTACCCAAAGTGCGGTCAGGTCGCCGAACCTGACCGATTGCTGTCGGGTGCGGCGACCCGACAGCACAAAAATCCTCATAAACTATACACCCCCTATCATTTATAGCGAAAATGGGTTTGTTTTACGAAAACGGCATTTTTGGCCGATAAATGTGTAGTAAAATTGTAATTTCTGTTTTTGTATTATTGGTCTCATAATTAAGATGCAGGGGAATAAATAACGGTGATGTTGTAGTGAATTTGTTTTTGATAGTCACAGGAGTAAACCCACCGCAAGCGGTGGACTACCCCAGCTACAAAATTTTGTACCGCGAGTCCAAAACGACCCAAAAATTATAGTCGGTACAAAATTTTGTAGTAAATTTGTCGAAACCTCTTTTCTGGGTTTCGACCTGCAGCTTAATTCCTGGCACGGCAGGGAAATTGCAGTATTGGTATTGATATTAAAATTTATTATATTGTTTGAAGATAAGAATGGCAAGTGGGGTTGCTAATTCGTCAAGACAAACACCATAGCCCGGGAAGGACACTATGAAAAAAACGTTAATGCTCCACTGCGTAATTCTGCTACTATTGTCTGCGGCAACAAGTTTTGGGCAAACAAACTCAACTGATAATAATACATCAAAACAAAAAACGGCGATAGCCTTCCCCATCGAATCCGAACTTGAGGATTATTCGATTTTAAATATCGATGTTCCCGGTTTGCTAAATAGTGCGAAAAACGGTTCATATATAGTAAATGTGAATGATAAAAGTTTTGATCTTGAATTGGAAGAATTTTCAGTCTGGGCCGATGATTGTAAATTTTATGAAATCGGCGATAATGGCAAAATAGAGATTTACCCCGAACTTTCTACATCATTTAAGGGCAAGGTGACCGGCGATGAAAACAGTAGCGTCTGTCTGACCGTCAGCGCGGATCAAAGCTGGGTGTCCGGTTTTATTTCATCTGGAAATGAAATGTTTTATATCGAACCAAGAAAAACGGTCGAAACATCGAGGCATACAAGCGGCGAACATTATTTTTATAGTACCATTGACGTCCCTGAATTTGGAGATTTTTGTAATTATGAAGGTTCCGGTATCGAAATCATTGAAAATTTGAAATCGAAGTCACCTGAACGAGGTGCAATGACTCTAAATATTGATGTCCATTGTGATTATGAATATTATGCTTTAAATACCGCCAACTGGTTCAGCAGAGCGCAGGTAATATTTGTCAATACCGCCAGCATTTTTTCATCGGCGATCAATGTTACATTTACTCCCGGAGAGGTCACCGTAGCAACCTCCTGGCAAGACCCGTTTAAAACCAACGATGATGATGATTTACTTAATGGTTATCAGGATATCTGGACCCGCAAACATGATACCAACAGGCGACAATTGCTTCATGTTTTGTCCGGCAAGGCTCTAGATAACGGACATCTTGGATTGGCCCTGCTTGGCGGTTTGGGTCGCTCCAAAGGATATTCAATATCCCAACAGCTCCCGCTTTTTCTGGCTTTACCGGATAATGATTATTGTCGCACGATGGTAACGGTCCACGAAATAGGTCATAAATTTGCCGCTGATCATAAATATGCTACAACAGAAGGTACTCTTAATGTATTATGTGGATTCACATATTATACAATCATGTATCCAACTTTTTGGGGGGACTGTACGGTCAACCATTTTGCCCCCGGTAATTTAACGGTAATGGAACAATATGCCGACCTGCTTAATGTTTTCATCACTCCCAAATTACTTTTTAGTCTCAATAATGATAATAGATTTACCAGAACAGAAAATATTGACTTTGAAATCCGCGTAGGAAATAAAGATAACCCATTCTATTTTATTGCTCTGGAATCTGATTTGACCAATAATAATTATGAATGGCGCAATTACGATGGTTCTGGGACCGGTTCGGCCATTCTGCCATCGGGTGATGGCCCCAAAGAACTGATTGCATATGGCTTTGACGCCAACAGTAACATGGGCCATAAATCTGTTACGATTATACTTGATAAAACCGCACCATCGGCTATTTCAGATCTTAATAGTACATCGCATATAGTTGATGTAAACTCGGACGATGCTACCATCGATATCTGCTGGGAGAGTGCAACCGATGCCACCGCCGGAGTTAAGGGCTACTCATACCAATGGCTCAAAGTCGGATCACTTCAAGTAGAGCCTGATTCTGTTATCGAAACAGATCATCTGACCCTTTGCACTACCAGTCCGGAGTTGATGGAAGGTACCTGGACTTTCCAGATTCGAGCGGTTGATAGTGCATATAATTTGGGAGCAGTTGTTAGCTCGGGACCGTATATTATTGCCAGCATAACCGGAATAGATGATACTGAATCAGATATGCTTCCCGATGAGTTCACTCTCGAGCAGAATTATCCGAATCCGTTTAATCCTGAGACAGAGATTAAATTTACGCTTCCTCGTGCGTCAGTTGTAACACTTGAGATTTATAATGTTCTCGGGAAAAGGATCAGAACTCTGGTTAATGGGCAGTTATCGGCTGGTTTCAAGACAATCAGTTGGGATGGCTGCAATGATTTAGGTCAGGATATGTCAACAGGAATGTATTTTTATCGTTTGCAGACTGATCAATTGGCCGAGACAAAAAAGATGCTTCTTTTAAAATAGAAGAATAAATTCGCGTTGATACTGTAATAGATACAAGCAACAAAAAAGCCGCCCGGTTGGGCGGCCTTTTTTTGTATATCTAATCGGCTGGATATTGTATGGTAAACTTACAATATGCTTGCTCTTACTTCTTTTTCTCAGCCGGTTTTTCTTCTTTGCCTTCTTCAGCTTTGCCATCTTCATCTTTGGCTTCGCCTTCAGCACCTTCGGCACCTTCAACACCTTCAACACCTTCTTCAGCAGCTTCAGCAGCTTCCTCCGTGGCAGACTTAATAACGGTTGGAGGAACAACAGTAGCGATAGTGAGTTTCTTATCAGTCATAATATCAACATTTTCAAGCTCAATATCAGCTACATGGAATGAGTCACCAATAGTCATTTTGGAAACATCAATTTCAATTTTATCAGGAATCGCAGTTGGCAAACAGGAAATTTCTATCTGACGTCTGACCTGTTGCAAAATTCCGCCGGAGTTTTTAACACCGTCGGGAACACCAATCAGGTGCACACCAACCGCAAGATTCATTTTTCTCTTTAAGGAAACCTGATACAGATCAATATGTTTCGGAGTGCTAGTGACCGGATCGCGCTGTAGTTCTCTTATGATAACTTTACGCGGGGCATCTTCACCACCAACATTCAGATCGATCAGCATATTGGTTCGGCCTTCGCGGCGAATCAGATTGGATAAATCGTTGGTATTCATGGCAACCGCAACCGGTTCAATATCGGGACCATAAATGACGCCAGGAATATTACCTGCCTGACGAACCTTATGGGAAGCCTCTTTTCCTGTGCCGATTCTTTTTTCAGCAATCAGAGTAATCTCTTTCATCTTATTTTACTTCAAACCTCCAAAAATAAATATTTCTTTTTTATATCGGCAAATCATTAAACAGCGATGAAACCGATTTTTCACCAGAAATCCGCATGATCGCCTCGCCAAATAAATTTGCGCAAGATAAAATCTTAAACTTGCTGGAAAGTGGTTTCTTTCCAACATCAATTGAATCCGATATAATCATCTCTTTTATACTTGAATCATTAATTCTATTTATTGAATCGCCGGATAAGACGCCATGAGTACAGCAGGCGTAGATATCTTTGGCGCCATGCTGCTCCAACGCTTCTGCAGCCCGACAGATAGAACCGGCAGTATCAACCATATCATCACGGATAATAATATTTCTATCTTTGACATCACCAATAACATTAACAACTTCTGATTTATTCGGAGCCGGACGTCTTTTGTCAATAATCGCCAGATCAGCCTGAACCGCTTTTGCAAAAGCTCGGGCCATTTTTATCGAGCCGACATCGGGCGAAACAACCATCAGATTGCGAAGTCTTATATTGGCTAAATAATCATTAAAGACACGCGACGAATAAAGGTGGTCATGAGGAATATCAAAGAACCCCTGAATCTGCGAGGCATGCAGATCCATCGTCAAAACGCGATTAATCCCGGCCTTGGCAATCAGGTTGGCAATCAGTTTAGCCGTAATAGCAACTCTTGGTCGGTCTTTCCGATCGGCCCGGGCATATCCATAATAAGGAATCACAGCGGTAATACGTGCAGCCGATGCGCGCCTTGCCGCCTCGGTCATTATCATCAGTTCCAGCAAATTTTCAGCAGGAGGATTGGTTGATTGAACTATAAATAGGTCAGCACCACGTATATTTTCATTTATCTGAACAAAGACCTCACCATCGGAAAAACGTCTTACCTCACAAGCGGATAAATTAATTCCAATATACCTGGCGATTGATTCTGCCAAGGGACGATTACCGTTACCTGCTATTATTTTTAATTCTGACATAATATTTATAATAATTTTATTTGAGGGTTAGTTATAGATTGGCAAATAAACCTGATTTTTTTTGGTCCTTCAAAATTCAGCTGGGGTGGCAGGATTCGAACCTGCGAATGCAAGCTCCAAAGGCTTGTGTCTTACCACTTGACGACACCCCAAGACTAAACTTATTCGTTGCTTCTTTTCTTTAGCTCTTCCTCGTATGCAGCCAGAATTTTTTCTTCAATAAGGTGTCTGGCTTCATTGTTTACCGGGTGGGCAACATCCTGATGCGTACCATCCGGTCTTTTTCTCGACGGCATAGAAATAAAGTATCCATTGTTACCGGATATTATCTTCATGCCACGCACCACGAAGGCGTTGTCGAAGGTGACATTAGCAAATCCCTTCAACTTGTCTTCATCCCGAAGGATAATCCTTACTTCGGTAATTTCCACGGTACTTCCTCCCGCCAATAATTTAGACAATCATCGTTCCCAAGCGGGTAGAATAATCGGCCGTAATACAAAGTATTGCCAATCATTCCGGATGACTTTTTTCAAATCATCCCCCTCAGGCATATTTCTAAACAAGCCATATATTGTCGGACCGGAACCACTCATTCGCACAAAATCGGCCCCAGCATTTTTAAGAGCAAGTTTCACCTCTTCCAAAATTGGAAAAGATTTCAAATGCCCTTTTTCAAAATCATTTTCAATTTCCGAAAGATTGCTAATCATCTCCCTGAAATCTTTATAGGAAAATAACTTAATACTCTTGGCCGAACTTGTCAAGTCCATTTTTAGCCCGGAATAGCTATCGGCCGTTGAAATACTCAGTGCTGGTTTAATCAAAATTAATGAATAATCTAATGGCAGGTCAATATTTTTTATTATTTCTCCCCGGCCAGTCACTTCTGCCTGTCCCGACGAAAAGAAAAATGGAACATCAGAACCGATTTGTTCTCCGATTTCCTGTTTTTTTTTATCGGAAAGAGATAATCTGAATAGTTTATTAATGGCGTATATCGTTGTGGCAGAGTCAGATGATCCACCGCCAAGACCGGCGGAGATCGGTATATTTTTTTTAAGATTAATCTTTAATCCGCCTTTGAGATTAAAACTGTCAAACATCAACCGGGCGGTTTTGATTATCAGATTTTTTTCATCGGTAGGCAAAAATAACGGTCCATCGTGTTGAAGATTGAAACCGGCATCTTCTGTTTTTGCGTAAGCTATACGATCATAAAGACTTACAGTCTGAAACCAGGAGAGTATATTATGATAGCCGTCGTCTCTTTTATTGAGGATTTTCAAAAATAGATTAATTTTGGCCGGAGCTTTTAGATCTATACATTCCATTTTATTCATCTTATCCATATTGTTCATATCAACCAGAAATACAATACAGGTGGGGTTAAAATATATAATATTATTAAATTTCCAACCTGTTTTTGGCCATTTCTTAATCAAATATAGCGGGAGAAATTCATTTGGGAAAAAAAGGGCGGCTTAATTTGATAAACCGCCCGATCTTATTTATATATGAAATTGGAATGCTATTTTAGCAATACCAACTTTTTCGTTTCAGTCAAATCGTCAGCCGATATCCGGTAATAATAGACGCCGGATGATATTGACCTGCCATTTATGTCAGTACCATCCCAAACGGTTGTGTAATTTCCGGCCGATTGCAATTCATCAATAACGGTTTTGACCTTTTGACCAAGAAGATTAAAGATATCAATTGTAACCCGGGAACTGGTCGGGATTGAATATTTAATTGTTGTCGCGCTATTAAACGGGTTCGGATAATTTTGCGATAATATAAAATCATTTGGCATAAGATTATTATCTTCATCAATCGACTGCGCCAAAGTCAATGTAGCCCGGGCGCGGATTCCGACATCGCTGGGGGTTCCATTGGTCCCCAAATCATACCAGCTGGAACCATTACCGCTAATATAAGTTGCGCCGGTCACGGTCGGAGTCTGGTTATCGGCGACAATCGGATATATAAAGCTTAAATTGGTAAACTTCACTGAGACATAAAAATCATCGCCGCTAGACAGTAATAGAGGTGCGTCCAGTGCTACCGAATGATACCCCGCTTCGGAGAAATTTGAATTTAGCTTGCTGCCAAGCAAACCACTTAAAGCTCCTCCTGAAAAATTGTCATATATATAAATATCAATATCGGTAGTTATATCGGTGGTCCAGAATTCTATTCGGGTCAGATCAATATCATCCGGCGCAATAAACTTGCACATCCCCCATCCGGTCGGTGATGAATATCCCCAATAGTTGGTAAAGCCGCCATCGTCATAATGCATAAAAAATCCGGCATCGTCATAATCCTGCCAGTCATAGGCATAAGAAGAATGCTGACCGATATTGGCGGAGTTATAGGCGATTGTAAAATACCCGCCTTCGGTACCATACCCGCAAGTTCCGCCCCATCCAGTTCCCCAGCTATTTTTCACTATCCAGGCTCCGGTACCGCCAGCATGAACCAAATTATCATCCCATCCGACTATCAAAACGGCATGATTTGTGGCATAGCCTCCGGTATAATACATCGTATAAGAACCATCATAATTATTCATCTCATTTTGCCACGAAACATCGCTGGCATCGCCGGCATAATATGAGGTGTAAACAGGCCCATAGGTTTGAATATAAGTTTTGAGCGTGTTTACCGAGGGAATAGCATCGGTTGAAATAATTCTCCAATCAAGCAAAGTCTTTATTGTTGGACAAGATGTATTACAGGCGACATCGCTGGTCGAATATGGATCGCACGATTCGAGAGCAACGCCATCTTTTGAATATAGATTGGCGAGAAGTTGAAAACTTCCGCCGCCGCAGCTGGTTCCATAATAATTACATTCCTTGGCATTATTTTCGGAAAAATCGAATGTTCCTTCGTTGTCAAATAGCATTTTCGCTTCAATATTCGCCAACGATGCAAATGCATAGCAAGAACCGCAGCTACCCTGATTTCTTACTGCCGTGACCACCCCGGAATCGCGCCAGTCGAATTCGGCAACCGCATTGGTAACCGATATTTTTTTTGCAGTCACATATCCATTCAAATGCGATAAATCTATATTTGGCGGTCTAAAGCCTGTTCGAGGCGGCAATTCCTTATCATTGGTTTCAAAGGGCGGCATAGTTTGTGGAATCTGAGCATTAATTGCCGAAACCGACATGCAAAGAATCAGAATCAAGCATCCGGTTATTACAATAATATTTCTTCTCATTTCTTTCATTTGAACACCCCGCGGCATAGTTTGAAAATTGTTCTGTTTTTATTGATTTCGGCCATTATGCCGGTATCTAAAGTGAAAATTGCTCGGGGCTCTCTGTTTTAATTTGTTGATGTATAAAAAATCTGGTTTATAAGCAAATAGTAGATTTATTTTCCCCTCCCAAAAACAGCAGGGACCATCTAGCTTTCCACCCTAATCACCTGAGAGACAGCATATTAGAGAGCACTTGCGCACACCATAACAAAATTGACATTAAATTAGATTGAAAGAAATCGCATTCTTGCGAAACAATTATATTAAAGAATAAACATAATTTGGTTTGTTTCGTTTATATAATATGGATCATTGGATAACCTGAGTATGATTATAAATTGGACAGGAAGTCCCAACCAAAAAGTATGAATGGCGAATCAGAAAATTTTTGTATTGGATAATGTCAGTAAGAGGTTATATTATAATTGATTGGCAGTATTTATAAAATATTGACAGATTTTGCTCTCCAGAATATCCACCTATTGCTGGAGTATAATATTACAGCGCCAAAACCTTGTAGAGCTAAAAAGGATGAATAGTCCAATTAGTAAATACAGGTAACAGGAGAGATATTTTGAAGTTTATAAAGTCCATTTTAATAATTGTTTGTACGACATTAATTTTATCGCCATTGACTATTTTGGCTGATAAATATGGCACCGCATTTCAATATATAACAGAGATATCGGCCGATCCCGAAATGAAAGAAGATGATTTAAATATATCGAAGAATTCATCTTTGGCAACAGGTTGTCCCGAGCAGTCGCTCTTTGGCCA
>JAQBFG010000264.1:0-10622 GCA_032123495.1 Candidatus Zixiibacteriota bacterium
CATCAATTTAGGCGGGGGCGCCTTGGTCGTTCAAAGATACTCGACGAAAGAGATTTCAAATCTGAATAGATTAGTGATACATGCCGGATTAAGTTTTAGGCTGTAATTAATTCTCGAATCGAACTATCAGAAATTAATCTATATCTTTTCCCAGCGATTCAATATCAACTTAAGAAACTCTTCCATTTTGGAAAATACTTTGGCCTGATACTGTTTCGCCTTGACGGCATCGTATTCGGGGATACCCTCATTTTCCTTATATAATAATATCGAACCAGGAATCGGATATATTTTGGCGCCCGGCTGGTAAAAATACGGCATATTTTCATCGTATAAAGATTTATTCACCAATGATTCATCAACCGCCTGCACCATCGAGGCTTCGTCATTTGCGCCGTGACCACCATGTTCGCCAAAAAACTCCTGAGTCAATTCGCGGCAAATATCCCACCAATTTATTACCGCTATTTTAGTAAGTGTCTGTCTATGAAATCTGAGAGCGATTTCACCAAGTGCCGTATCATTGCCACCATGACCATTGAGAATAATTATTTTGGCAAATTTATTATCACTGAATGATTTTAAGATATCGAACATATAGTTAATAAAACTATCACTCTCAACCGTAATTGAACCGGGATGACCATAGAGCGATTTGGTAATGCCATAATTAACCGTTGGTGCAATTAAGGCATTAATCTTATCAGCAAGATATTCGGCCAGTGACTCTGGAATAAAATTATCAGTTCCTAATGCAGCGGCACCATGCGCCTCGACAGTTCCGACCGGAATCAAAATCGTATCAATTTTATCAGGAACAAGTTGCTGAATATCTTTCGTCGTCAGACGCTGTAATTGCCTCTGTTTCAATCCGGCTGCCTTTCGGCCACTCTTTGCAAAACCATCTCAGTTTCCCGGGCAGAAATTTCATCACCTTCCAAACGGTATTGATTTATATCACGCACCAGATATTCGAGATCTTCGGGATGTTCCACCGCATACCATAACTCAAGTTCCGACCAGGTTAATCCTTGTTCGCGGAAACATCCGACAACCTCAGAATAAATATTGGGTGAGCGCCAGTCATGGGCCGACAGTTCAACATGATATCCGCCGGATAATCCAATTAGATAGTACCTTCCTTCAACCGTTGGGCCAAAGGCTGCGTCAGATTTCTGAAGAAGCTTTATTGCAGTCTTAATCGAACTTTCTTTTAAAGTGGGCGTTCGACTGCCGACTAAAAGGACATGTTTGTAACCATCATCAAAACATTTCTTAAAGACCTTCTCTATCTTTATCCCCCAACGTTCGGCGGGTAGAGAAGTGATTTTTAACTCATTGATCAAATTGCTTGATTTTTTTCCCTTAAGTTTAGTGCGGAGATAATCAAGTATAGTAGTTACCGATTTCTTAGTCCCCGGAAAGTCACCATAAAAAAGATGAACATCAGTTGAATTTATTCCCAGTATATTAACAAGCGTGTCTGCTACAAATGCCTGATGTAAATACCTGACATCTTCGATACTGAAATTATCGCCGATATTTAGTTCCGAACCATCTTCAGAAATTTCCTGAATGCATAAGGCCAGAACTGTATCGTTTTTCTTACTATTTTGTTTTTCGGACATAATCTTTGTTGCCGCCGAATTTTAATCTTAACTTTTAACTAATATAAGAAAGGCCACTCGAGCGGTCAAGTGGCCAATGCAAATTTTATTAAAAAACGGTTTTCTATTTAAATGCAATAATTAATGAATAACTGTAGCTTCCTAACCGACGTTAAGTGCTGGAAACAGCTCCAGAAGATAATTGGCAATGGGACCAAGCAGGTTAAAGAAAACCAGAACACCAATCAGCATCAGCAGTCCGCCGGACATCAGCTCCACAGCCCGGAAATGTCGTTTGACAAAACCAAAAAAGCCTATCAGGAAATTAAATAACAATGCCGTTAATATGAATGGTATTCCCAGCCCGGCCGAATAAAACACCAGGAGGAGGATTCCTTCACCAACCGTATTCTGATTTGCAGCCAGAGTTAGAATCGAACCAAGAATAGGGCCAATACAAGGTGTCCATCCAAAAGCAAAAGCCATCCCGATAACAACCGATCCCAATAGGCCAAATTTCTTCTGACCGGAATGAAATCTTTTTTCATAATTAAGTGCTTTAATACGAATTAAACCGGTGACATGAATTCCAAAAAGAAATATCAAGGCACCGCCGACATAATTGAATATTTTTAGATTATTTAATAACCACTGACCTATAAACGAAGCCGATGCTCCCAGCGCAATAAAGACAAGCGAGAAACCAATTACAAAAAATATTGTATTCCAGAGAACTTTTGAAAGATGTTTTTGAGCTTTTTCTTTGTCGGTCAACTCCTCAAGCGAGACACCGGATATAAAAGAAATATAACCTGGTATTAATGGCAAAACACATGGTGATACAAATGAAAGACCACCAGCCAAAAATGCTCCTAAATAACTTACACTACTTTCAAACACAATAACTCCTGCAATAATTTATAATTGAACATATATAATGATAAAATTGTTCCAGCGCCACTTATTTTATTATTGGTTACTTTTGGCGCCTTTTAACTGAGGCAGGTATTCCTTGATAATCCGGCTGATATCTTCCTTGTTGATTTTTGACATAAGTTGATCAACAATTTTTTGAGCAATAAAGTCGGTCAATTGATTTATTTCCAACTCTATCTCATCCCCACTAACTGTTTTATCAGACTTGGGAACATCCGGGGTTTTGGCTGAATCTGGAGATAGCTGTTTCATCTCTTGTTTGAATTCCGATATAAACTGATCGACCCCGCCAGCCTTTATCTCAGGTTTGGCAGTTGTTTTATTTTCTTTCACAGGCATAATTGGATTTAAGCCTTCAGATGGATCAGTCATCTGAATTTTTTGAGAGCCGGTATCACTATTTGACTTATCAAATTTGATGCCGCTGGTATCTTTTTTCATTTCATTGATAAACCAGTCATAATCATGATCACCAGGTTTTTTGCTATCTGGCTTTTCGGATGCAATCGGAGGTTTTGGATCATCGCCACCAAACTGATTGGTTGTGATCTCTATTTTTGATGAGGCCGACAAGGCGGGAAATTCTTCTCTTTCCGGCGCTTTCTGTTCCGAACCATCTTCCCTTATCAGTAATGATTCGACTTTGCCGGAATCGTCGTCATCAGATTCAGATTCACTCTTATGACCAATACCAATATCAGTATTATCCTTGTTTCTACTTTTTTGTCTGGCCCGCTCAGTGATAGTTGTCTTATCCATCACTTCCGATGATTCGACATCAATATCATCAATACCAAGTGCGGCATCAAGAAAATCATCATCCAAATTTCCAACCGAAAAAGGATTCACTTCGGCGATCGTTTCCGCTGGTTTTTGCTCATTCCCCGAGCCAATAAATAATTTTACCTTTTCAAGTAAATCATCGGTTTCAAAAGGTCTGGTAAGGAGAACTTCTGGAGGATATGATAAATCAGAATCATTAGAATCAGTAATTATTAAAAGTGGAATTGAGGCGGTCTGTTCCGATTCCTCCAACAAATCATATAAATAAGCACCGTTCTGATCTTTTAAGCCGGAGTCAACAATCACCATATTTGGTTCAGAGGTAATAATCAATTCTTTGGCTTTGTCGGCAGTTGCCGATGAGATAACGTCATAACCATGCTGATGTAACAAAGATTCGGCAATATTTCTGATAGCATCAGATTTTTCGGCAATAAGAATTTTCTTTCGCATAGGATGACTACCTTACTTTATTTGTCCTTCTTTGATAAAATCTCACTCGCCTCTTCCAGAAATTTACGATCCTCTTTGGAGATTTTCTCAAAGCCAACTTCATTTATCTTATCCAGAATCCGATCAACCCTTTGCATAACTTCTTCAGCTTTATGCCTATTTTTTTCAAGTTTAGCGCTTTTTTGTTTATAGCGCAAGGATTTAAATCTATTTCCCAGGAAGCTCCATCGCCAATCAGATTTCAAATAAATAAATCCAACAATGGCACCACCGAGATGAGCCAGATGGGCCACATTTGGACCGGCCGCGATAAAATTAATAAATCCAAACAATGGAATCGCCCAGCGGACCTTCATCGGAAAGATAAAAAATATTAAAAGATATCTATCCGGAAACATCAGCCAATAAGCAGCTAGTATTCCATAGATCGCGCCAGATGCACCAACAATAGGAGTTGTCATATTGTAATTGAACATCAAAGATAAAATAGCGCCGCCCAATCCGCAGTACATATAATATCTGAAAAACTTATTTCCACCCCAGGTCTTTTCTATTTCGGTTCCAAACATCCAGAGGGCAAACATATTAAACAGGAGATGAAAGAATCCTCCATGCAGGAACATATAGGTAACCGGTTGAAACAGCAAATTTGGGAATTCGCTGAAAAATAGTGCTGGTGTCAGTCCCAAATATCTGGTTAATTCAAACGATGATAAACCCTGAATAACAAAGAATATCCCGTTAGCAATAAGCAGATATTTTATTACCGGGCTGAGTGAGCCTGGGCCAATTTGAAAACCGCCCATACCCCCGGTTCCGCTTTTTTGATTTTGATAATACCTCATTAATCTATCTATCGGCATTTGACTCGGTATGCTAAACACCAAAATCAATACCTATTGCTCCATCACATCTGTTCAGATTTTATACAATAAATAAATCCAAACTATTTAGACGATTCAATTTATTTTTTGTCCTTATCAATCTCCGACGGAGACCGGCTGCTATCAACGCCTCAACTGTTTATCCCGAA
Source organism: Candidatus Zixiibacteriota bacterium (assembly GCA_032123495.1). Classification (GTDB taxonomy): domain Bacteria; phylum Zixibacteria; class MSB-5A5; order GN15; family PGXB01; genus JAAERC01. The sequence goes on from JAQBFG010000264.1 coordinate 4,813, forward strand.
TTTGGGAAAAATAACTCTGGTAAGGAAAAGCCATATCCCCAGAAACAGCCCAAGCAACAATATGTCATTTAAATCCATCAGAATAACCTTATCTTTAATCTTAGCAAAATTTTTCTCCAAAAAAACACTGCCGCCAATTCATCAGATCAGCGGCAGTTTTGAGGAACAAAACCTATAGTATTTTTGATACTTTATTTACCAATTGTGCCTTTGGCAGAGCTCCAATCACCTGATCAACCAATTCGCCATTTTTGAAAAAGAACAGCGCCGGGATAGACATCACCTTATACTGTCCGGCAATCTTTGAATGAGTGTCAACGTCAACTTTGGCAATTTTGATCTTGCCATCGTACTCTTCGGCGATCTCTTCCAAAATCGGGGCAATCATTTTACATGGGCCGCACCAGGGCGCCCAGAAATCAACCACAACCGGCACTTCTGATTTTAAAACTTCTTGTTCAAAACTATCATCTGTTACTTCGATCGGCTTACTCATAGTATGTCTCCTAATCTTGTTAATAAACTATTTGCCAGCTTAAACAAAGGCTTATATACAATTGTTCCCATTTGTTATCATAAGTTTTTCTCATTACTGCTACTTATAAACTAAATAATTTCTGCTTTCTTTTGAAGATAAAAATCACTTTTTGCCTGATCAACAAAAGCTTCCAGCTTCGTTTCCTCCCCTGTATCCTGAAGCCCTTCATAACTGATATTCAACCAGGGAACACCGCCCAGATCATCGGCGATTTTAGACGACAGCGAGCTGACAATGGTTCCCGGCATACAATTAAAAGGCATACAGTTAACGATACCGGTAGCGCCTTTGCCGACAAAATCAATCGCCTTGCCGATTGAAAGAGCTGCCTCTCCCCTGACTTCGACCGGCAGATAAGGTTGCGCATTTTTTAATATTTTTTCGATAGCCAGTTCGTCATCGATGGGGAATGATTTGGCAAACCTCCTGGCAATTTTATGTTCATCCCGGTGCTGGACGTACCCCTGAATTATCGAGCCAATCACCCCTTTTATGCGGCGGTAATTTATAGAATCGAGACGATAAGTAAGGGTCGTATAATTGATCCACTCGGTAAACACAGCAATCCTAACTTCACATCCAAGAGCTTCAAGCTTTTCTATCAGGCGATTGTTAGAATATCTGTTATTACGAAGATAAATTTCGCCAACAAGTCCAATGATTGGTTTTATTGATTTTTTAACTGGGATATTCTTAAATGCCTGTCCGGCTTCCTCAGCCAACTCACGTATGCTGCCATTATTAACAATAACAAGCTCAATATTTTTCAAGTATTTATTATAGACTTCTTCAGCCTCTCCCTTTTCGATCTCAAATGGTCTGACTTTTAAAAGTCCCTTGATAATACAATCAACAAACACTGAACCTTTCCAGGCAACCCTCCGAAAATCGGTTTTCTCTAAAGCAAAATCTCCATAAGAAGTCCCTGAGTTTGGCGAATATATAGGGATATCCTTGTGTCCCAATTCGTCGAGGATAACCCGGTGCAACTGACTATATTGCCCAAAACGGCATGGGCCGTTGGCGCCAGGCATAAAAAACACTGCTCGATTAGGATCAAAACCTTCGGAATTTATTTGGCGGATCATATCCCCGGTCGTCACAACACATGGAAAACATTCTTTTCCTGATGTAAATTTTTTCCCATAAAACAAACTTTGTTCATCAGGGTCATCCATTACCACCGCATTCATGCCACATCTTTCAAAGGCGGCTCTGACCGCATAGGCATGGTCACACATCTTGGGAATATATAATATCTTATTGTCGGCCTTGAAACGCTTCTTCGCCGGGGAATATTCGGTAATCGGCTCTTTATATTCATAGTGTCTTAATGAATCCAAAAAGGCTTCTAACCGCGTTATCATTCCAGCGTCGGCCGAATGTTCGTCAAGTTCGAGCTGCAGGTATGGCTTCCCCGACATACTTTTTCTAAAAAAATGAGTAATAAACGAATCGGGGCCACATCCAAACGAAGTTAAAAAGACAGCATACAAATTAGGATGGTTTCTGATAATATTTGCCGATGAAAGGATTTTTCTGCCATATAACCAATACATCGATGATAAATCGTTGTGATGAATATCGAGTGTAAGAAAATCTATATGAATTACCTTTATTCCCATCTTTCTGATTTTTTTCGGTATCTCAAGCGAGAGACGGCGATCAAAGCCATTATATGGTCGACTGACAACAACCAGACATTTTTCGTCAGGCTGAAGATTTCCCAAAAACTCTTTTCCGGTCCGAAGCAAATTATCTCGGAACAGGTTATACGCCTTAAATCCTTTATCAACGGCGGTTTCCATTTCATCCTGCGATACATGTAACACTTTAGCTAATTGCCGCATCTGTCTGTGCATCAATGTACTACTTTGCTGCAGATGAATTGGCTCGCCAATAAATTTAATGCCAATTTTATCGAAATCAAAACGCGCCTGAATCGAACTTGAAATAGATTGGACATATAAACAGATAGAACTTCCCTCTTCAGGGCTGTCTCCTTCGGTAAAACGGGTAAGACTTGGCAAAAAGATACAATCGACATTTTTGTTGATCAGATTCTGGATATGTCCATAAGCCATTTTTATTGGGAAACAAGTTTCAGCCGAGAATCTTTCAAGAGCCGATTCAACTATCTCCTGATTAGAGATATCACTATTAACTACTTTAAACCCAAGCGATTCGAAAATCGCTTTCCAGAAAGGATAATGTTCAAAAAAATGAAGAATCCGCGGAAATCCGACCCGGCCTCTGGTAAGTGTCTTTGGGTCGACATCGATATATCGTTTTAATAAATACTGTTGTCTGAGCTTGAAATAATCTACTGTCTCAAGAGTTTCAGATTTTTCTTTTATATCATATTTTTCGCACCGGCTGCCATAGTAAAGCGGCTCCTCATTCTCAAGTTCCACTTTCCTGATTTCGCATTGGTTATCGCAATCCTCGCAGGTGAAACTACTGACTGAATACTCCCTTTTTGACAGATCAAATCCTCGAAAATTGGTTTCTCCTCCGTTGTCTGCTTCCATCGCCAAAAGAGCGGTCCCAATCGCACCAGTAATGTCATGGTGTGGAGGAACCGTTACTTTTTTCCCGATCATTTTTTCAAAAGCTGCCACAACCCCGCGATTCCAAGCAACCCCGCCCTGAAAAAAGATATTATCACCAATTTTTCGGTCGCCAACTACCTTAGTCAGATAATTAGATACGATTGAGTAGGCCAGCCCAGCGACAATATCATCAGTTTTGGCGCCTCGTCTTTGATGACTAACCAAATCTGATTCCATAAACACTGTGCATCGTTCACCACACCCAACCGGACATTCGGCCGAAAGCGCTCTATCTCCAAATTCCTTTTCAATATTGATTTCCAGTTTTTCGGCCTGTTCCTGGAGAAACGATCCGGTTCCGGCGGCGCAGGCTTTATTCATTTCAAAGTCGATCACGGTTTTATTTTGCAGTGAGATATATTTAGAATCCTGCCCGCCGATCTCAAAAATTGTATCAACATTGGGGTCAATATCTATTGCCGCAGTTGCTTGGGCGGTTATTTCATTTTTGACAATATCGGCGCCGACAAAATCACCAATCAGATATCTCCCCGATCCGGTGGTACCAACTCCAATAACTTTCACCATCTCGCCGATCTCATCACCGATCTCACCCAAACCACGTCTGACCGCCTCAATCGGCCGCCCCTCGGTCATAAGGTAACGCCGCGCAATAACTTTTTTGTTCTTGTCTATAAGGACCAGATTAGTTGAAAGAGAGCCAACATCCAGCCCAAGATAAACCTCAATATTTTTATTTTCTTTTTTCGATTCGGTTTTCGTAATGGAATAAAATTTAGAATCGGGATAATCAAAACTCAACCTATTAAGACCTGCTTCGGGCAGATTTCGATAATTCAAATATCCAGTAATTTTTTCGCTGTTGATATTTACAGGTTTATTATCCGAATTTGACCGCGCCAAAATTGCCGCACCAATAGCACCGATCACATTAAAATATTTGGGGATGATCAAGTCTTTTTCTTCTATATCGAGAATATCTGTGAACGCCCTGACAACACCCGGGTTAGCCGCCACCCCGCCCTCAAAAGCAACCGGCGGGATAAATTTCTTGCCGCGAGCAATGCTGCTTTTAAAATTCCTGGCGACCGCATAACACAATCCGGCGACAATCTCAAAATCGGGTGTTGCAATCTGCTGTAGATGAATCATATCCGACTTGGCAAAAACCGAACACCGTCCGGCAATTCTTGGCGGGTTTTTTGATTTGAGCGCCATCTGCCCGAACTCTTTATCAATTGAGATTTTCAGGCGTCCCGCCTGTTGGTCCAAAAATGAACCGGTTCCGGCGGCACACAGATTGTTCATGCTGAAATCGACAACTACTTTCTTTTCTGGATCAAGCTGAATATACTTGGAGTCCTCGCCACCCATCTCTATGATTGATTGAACATTCGGCAAAAGAATATAGTTGGCCGAAGCAATGCAGGCGATTTCGCCAAAAGATAGTCCATCAAGGATATCCGCTCCGACTCTCCCTCCAATCCCGGTAAATCCGAGAAAGACCTCGTCTGATAAATAATCCTTGAAGCTACTATCGAGGAGTTCTTTTAAGATTTGAAACGGGCGACCATGATAGCGACGATATTCAGTTTTGATAATATTTTGACGGTTATCGAGCACAGCCACTTTGACTGAAACCGATCCGATGTCTATGCCTATAGAACAATTATCCACTGATTTCTCGCTTTAAATGTTTACTTGAGGTTAATACGCTGTTTTAGCTGATAATGCAATTATTAATTTTTTAAATGCACTAAATTCATTGATAAATATTAAGAACTTGTTATTATTGCGGGATGCGTCTGCTTATACAAAGAGTCAGTCAGGCCTCGGTTACGGCTGACAATAAAATAATTGGTCAGATTAACCGTGGCTTGCTTGTTTTGTGCGGTTTTAAAGAGGATGACACAAACGGCAATCTTGTGAAAATCGCCGAAAAATGCCTAAATCTGCGAGTTTTTGAAGATGACCAGGGGAAAATGAATCTTTCCCTATTAGATATATCCGGAGAGATTTTGGTTGTTTCTCAGTTTACGCTATACGCCAATTGTCGGAAAGGCAGGCGTCCCGGATTTAACGACAGCATGCCCCCCGACGATGCTGAAAAAATGTATGAACAGCTTATAATAAAATTTAAAGCAAGCGGCTTAAAGGTTGAGTCCGGAATCTTTGGCGCAAAAATGGATATTGCATTGAATAATGATGGCCCGGTTACAATAATGTTGGATGATGATGAATTATTTTAATCTTAATAAACTCCTTGCCGATTTTAGGTTGATTCTCGCCTCTGGTTCACCGCGGAGGGTGCGATTGCTCAAAGAAGCAGGTATTAAATTTGAGCAGATTATTCCCGGGATAGACGAGAATGGCGAAAGTTGGGAAAATCCGTATCAAGCGGCATCCGATCTGGCTCAAAAAAAAGCAATGGCGATAGCGCTAAAGGCTTCAAAAGACTCTATTGTTTTGGGATGTGATACAATTGTTGTTATTGGCAATGAAGTCCTTGGTAAACCGGATTCTCCCAAAGAAGCGCTGGCAATGCTGACCAAATTATCAGGAAATCGCCATACTGTCTGCTCGGCAATTTCATTGCAGCAGGCCAACGGACCAGTCTTTACAGATTATGAATTGACCAATGTCTATTTTAATAAAATTGAAAAATCACGTTTAATTGAATATATTTCCACAAAAGAACC
>JAQBFG010000265.1:0-27791 GCA_032123495.1 Candidatus Zixiibacteriota bacterium
CGGGTGTTTTTGGTGTATCTAATTGCTTCTATAGTGATTTGTAATTTTAATAATTTGCTGTTTTATGTTTACTGGGTATTATGGGTATTCCCGTTTATAAGTTACTTCTACCTGATTAAAAAAGAAAAACAAAGCCATGCGACTGGTAATTGATGCAAGAATGTACTATGCCTCAGGTATTGGTACATATCTTAGAAATCTGATTCCGATAATAATCGGCAAACGCCCTGATATTGACTTTGTCTTTTTGGGCGACAAACAGAAACTGCAAAAAACAGGCTGGGCCGATAAAAGGAATATCGATATCATAAATTGCAGCATTCCTATCTACAGTATCAAGGAGCAATTGAAATTGCCCGGGATTATTCCACCAAACGATCTGTTTATCTCGCCTCATTATAATGTCCCGGTTTTTTATTCGGGAAAGATGATCTGTATTATCCATGATATATTTCATCTATCGGATGAAAATAAACAAAGAACAATGTTTCAGTATTTGTATGCCCGATTCATGTATCGTAAAGCTTTAAAAAAATCGACAATAGTGATGACCGATTCCGAATTTACATTTAGTGAAATGAAAAAGTACCGTTTGCCATGTCTGGATAAGGTCAGAGTCGCTTATCTTGGATTTGGCGGGAATGAAAGAAAACCGGCTGAAAATAATGATCAAAAGAAAAAATATCTCCTTTATGTCGGCAATGTCAAACCTCATAAAAACCTCAAGAAACTTATCGAAGCCTACAAGCAATTACATCAGCAACATAAAATAAATATTCCGCTGCGAATTGTTGGCGAGGAGAATAAATTTATCACCGGTATGCCGGAATTAAAAAAGAATATTTCGGAATCGTCATGGTCCGAATGGATTAAATTTACCGGCTGGGTTGATGATAATGAACTTAGAAATCAGTATGAAAATGCCGCCGCGCTGGTGTTACCATCGCTATACGAAGGTTTTGGTTTACCTCCGCTGGAGGCGATGGCTTGTGGGTGCCCCTGTGTTGTCTCCAATGCCGCCTCACTGCCTGAAATTTGCGGCGATGCCGTCTTATATTGTAATCCCTATGATACCAATGATATAGCAGAAAAAATTTATACAATTTTGGAAGATAAAAAACTGCAGGTCGAATTGATTTCAAAAGGATATGAACGGATCAAACTTTTTAATTGGGAAAAAACGGCCAATATATTCCTTTTTAATGTCGAAAAAGCTATCGCAACACAGAAGTGAAAATATAAATATTCTACGATTAGGGCTTGACCTTATTCATTCGCACTATTTATTATCTAAATAATAATGATTTTGTTGGGGATTTAGTGATTTTATGAAAACGGCGATAGTACATGACTGGCTAATTACATATTCTGGCGCCGAGCGGGTCCTGGAAGAGATCATCAAGCTCTATCCTGATGCCGACTTGTATTCGCTTCTTGATTTTATTCCTGAAGGCAAAAGAGATTTTATCATGAATAAACCGGTCAAAACATCATTTTTACAAAAATTCCCGTTTGCCAAAAAAAGATATCGCAGTTTTCTGCCATTGATGCCGCTGGCTATTGAGCAGTTTGATATGTCTGAATATGACCTTGTTATATCCAGCAATCATGCGGTAGCCAAGGGAGTTATTACCGGGCCGAATCAACTTCATATATGCATGTGTTACTCACCAATTAGATATGCCTGGGATTTGACTCATCATTATTTGCAGGAAGCAGGTTTGACCAAGGGCCTCCGTGGCTGGATCGCAAAATATATTCTGCATAAAATAAGGATGTGGGATTGTCGAACCGCCAATGGTGTCGATGATTTTATTGCTATTTCAGATTATATTGCAAGTCGTATCAAGAAGACCTATCGGCGCGATTCAACCGTTATTTATCCTCCGGTCGATACCAACTGCTATTCGCTTTGTAATAATAAGGAAGATTATTACTTAATGGCCAGCCGGATGGTGCCTTATAAAAATACCCGTTTGGTGGTTGAAGCATTTTCAAAAATGCCTGACAAAAAGCTGGTTGTGATTGGTGATGGTCCCGATATGGCTCGGGTGAAAAAAATCGCGGGAGCAAATGTTTCTATTTTGGGTTATCAGCCGCCGGTCGAACTGAAAAAATATATGCAACGGGCCAAAGCATTGATTTATGCCGCCGAGGAGGATTTTGGAATTGTTCCGGTTGAGGCTCAGGCTTGCGGAACGCCGGTTATTGCCTATGGCCGCGGTGGGGCGCTTGAAACGGTGATTGAAGGCAAAAGCGGCATATTTTTTTATGAACGAACTGTTTCTGATATTGTTGATATCGTTGAACGCTTTGAAAGTATAAAACATCGGTTTGATCCTGAGGAGATCCGTGCGAACGTTTTGAGATTTTCTGCTGATAGATTTCGGTCCGAATTTAAATCGTATGTAGACGATAAGTATGAAGACTATGTTAAAAATAAACCCCAGAAGAATTCTTCTCCGGATAATTTATTCAGCTTAAGAAAAGAAAGAGAAGCCGGAGAAGTAAAAAGCCCAGGCACAGAGACTGACAAAAAAAGGGCATCGATCGAATAGGTTCTGGTTTGGTCAAAAAATAATGCTGGTCTTTGGGCCATATTTTACTAAATTATATCAATGTAATTTTGAGATGAAGAATTAACCTGCTTCAATAATAGTATGGATAGCATAAATAACAAGTCTGATCAGTATGAAATAATCAATGGACTGATATATATCAGCCGCGTCCTGGTAAAAAATATCCGCTGGGTCGCTGGTATTGTTGGCGGCGTGATGATTCTATCCCTGATTATTGTTTTGATAATACCAAATCAATACCGCTCTGAAGCCTCAATTCTGCCGACCGGTAAGCAGGATAATATTTCGGCTCTAAAAATGCTGGCCGGTTTTAGCGGCTCCGGTATGGATATGGATGAAAATTCATCGGCTCTTTTTCCTGAGGTATTAATTTCTAATCAGGTCCGTGACGCTATTATAGAACAGAAATATATGGTCGATTTTGGAGATGGCCCGGAAAAAATAACCTTGAAGGAATATTTTAATCAGGATAAACCGGAAAGACTTCGCGATGCTCTTGACAAAATTACAAAAGTAAACACCGATGATAAAACCGGAATAATTTATATTTCAATAACAACCGAGTATCCGAAATTTTCCCAGCAAATATTGACACGGACTTTGGCCGAACTCGAAAACTATAATCTAAATATTCGACGCTCCAATGCCAAAGAAAGCGAGCTATATCTCAAACGAGAATTAAATGATAGAGCCGAAATACTGGCTGAATCAGAAAAAGCGCTCGAAGATTTTCAAAAAGCTAATCGGGATTGGTATGGAAGTAATGATCCTGAAATTCTGATGAATCTCGGCCGCCACAAACGGAATATCGAAATCAATTCCCAGACATATCTGCTACTGCGGGAACAATATGAAATGGCTAGACTGACAGTCCAGAAAGATGTTCCGATTGTTCGCATCCTTGATCAACCGTCATTGCCGACATTAAAAAGCGGTCCCAAACGATCAATGATTATTATCCTGGCCGGAATGGTTGCATTTATATTATCATTTGGTTTTGTTATTGTCTCCGATGCCTTCAAAAGAGTAAGCGATCAATCGACTCAGGATTCTTTTGGAACGTTAAGTGATGATCTTGCAAAAGCTTTTCCTGCTGTTAACCGGCTGCTTCTTAAGAGAAAAAACAAAAATCCTGCTGATTCATCGGTTTCAGAACAAATCACAGACTAATTATCTCATAAATAGCGTTATATTATTAAATTATTATCGTTCAATCTGTTCGGAACAGATATTGACTTGTCCCGCAAGACCTGTTATTATCTAATGTTAAGCCATATTTATTGGATAATAAAATGATAAAAGACGATTTTAACAAATTTGAAAAAAGAATTGCGGTAACCGGCGGGGCCGGCTTTATCGGCGCCAATCTGCTTTTGTATATGGTCCGCAAATATTCTCAATATCTATTTGTTAATATTGACTGTTTGACTTATGCCGGCAATCTTTTATCACTTAAATCTATCGAAAATGACCAAAATTACTGTTTTGAAAAAATAGATATCTGTGATTATGAGACCCTTGAAAACTGCTTTAATAAATATGACATCACCGATATTATTCATCTCGCGGCCGAAACTCATGTTGATCAATCAATTTCCAATCCAGCAACGTTTGTTGCCACCAATATATGCGGAACTTTTAACTTATTGGAATTGGCCCGAACAAGAATGGAAAAGAGGCGATGCCTTCGATTTCATAATGTTTCGACTGATGAAGTTTTCGGCACCCTTGATGGCCCCGGGCAATTTACCGAGGAATCGCCATATCGTCCGAACTCACCATATTCGGCCACCAAAGCAGGCGCCGATTATCTGATCAGAGCCTATAATAAAACGTATGGTCTCAACAGTATTGTTACTAACAGCACCAACTGTTTTGGGCCGTATCAGTTTCCGGAGAAACTCATTCCGCTGGTGATTATGAATGGATTGGCCGGGAAACCGATTCCGGTGTATGGGGATGGCTTAAATATTCGCGACTGGCTTTATGTGGAAGATAATTGTCGCGCGATCGATCTTGCTTTTCATAACGGATTATCCGGTAAAACTTATAATATTGGCGGTCGCAATGAAATCAAAAACATTGATTTGGTAAAAAGAATCTGCCGTATTATCGATGATACTTACGGTGACGATCCGGGCGGACCGCGGGAAAAGTTGATTGCATTTGTTAAGGATCGTCCCGGACACGATCGGCGATATGCAATTGACCCGAGTTTTATCGAAACTGAATTGGGCTGGAAAGCAAAATTCAGTTTTGACGATGCTTTGATAAAAACGGTCAAATGGTACCTTAACAATCTGGAATGGATGGAAAGCTGTATTAACGGCCAGTATCTTAAATATTATGAAGAGACTTATACAAATCGATAAAGGCTTATTATATATTATGGTGTTTCGATGAAAGGTATTATTCTGGCCGGAGGAAACGGCAGTCGGCTTTTTCCAATTACGCAGATCATCAGTAAGCAGCTTTTGCCGGTTTATGATAAGCCGATGATATATTATCCGCTGTCAACCTTGATGCTTATCGGTATCAGAGAGATTTTGCTGATATCAACACCAAAAGATCTACCGCAGTTTAAAAGTCTCTTTGGCGATGGTTCCAGGCTGGGATTAACTATCAGTTATGCGGCTCAGGAAAAGCCGGAAGGTATCGCGCAGGCGTTGATTATTGGTGAGGATTTTATTGGTGATGACAATGTTACCTTAATTTTAGGTGATAATATTTTCTATGGTGATTATCGATTTCTAAAAAAATCTTATAATTTTAAAAACGGCGCCAGAATTTTCAGTTATTATATCAACGATCCGGAGCGGTACGGAGTTCTGGAATTTGATTCTGAGGGTAATGCTATTTCTATCGAAGAAAAACCGGAGGTCCCCAAATCAAACTATGTGGTGACCGGATTATATATGTATGACAGTGATGCGCCCAAATTTGCGCGGGAATTAAAACTGTCAAAACGGGGCGAGTATGAAATCAGCGATGTTAATAGGAAATATCTGGAAAAAAAGAGGCTTCAAGTAGTCAAACTTGGTCGAGGTTTGGCCTGGCTCGACACCGGGACTACTGAAAGTATGCTGGCGGCCAGTAATTTTATCGCGACGATTGAAAAACGTCAGGGGCTAAAAGTTGCCTGCCTTGAAGAGATCGCCTATCGAATGAAATTTATAGATAAAACACAGATTACAAAACTGGCCGAAGAAATGGCTAATAATTCGTACAAGGAGTATCTCCTTGAGATCATAAAAGAGGTGGATGGTGAACGATAAAATATTAATAACCGGGGCAACCGGACTTTTGGGTGTCGATTTAATGGCTGTTCTAAAACAGGACTACCGGGCGATGGGAGTATCGACGGCCAATTTTGATATACAGAATTATGATGAAATCGCTTCTTTTTTGGACCGAATGAAACCGGAGGTGGTTCTTCATGCCGCTGCCTGGGCCGAGGTTGACGGATGTGAGGAGCAAAAAGAGAAAGCTTTTGCCGTTAATGCTATCGGCACTAAAAATATCGCGACTGTCTGCAAAAACATCGGTGCAAAATTGATTTATTATTCGACCGATTATGTTTTTGACGGAACCAAAGGTTCGGCCTATACTGAGGATGACAAAACAAACCCGATAAATAATTATGGTCGGAGTAAACTTGAGGGTGAACAGCACGTTCTCGATATTCTGGATGATGCTGCTATCATGCGCATCTCATGGTTGTATGGAACCGCTAAAGATTGTTTTGTAACCGGCGTGATACACGCCGCCTTGACGCAACATCGTGCCAAACTGAAAAATGAACCTTATGAAGTACTAAAAGTTGTCGATGATCAGTTCAGCTGTCCAACCTGGACAGTTGACATTGCCGATCAGACAAAAGTTATCATAGAAAAAAAGGTTAGTGGAATTATTCATGCCGCCTCGCTTGGACTGGTTTCTAAATATAGTCTGTCTGAAAATATTTTCGAAGAGCTCTCCTGGGATATAGAGATGGAGCCGGTAAAAAGATCGGATGTCCCGATGAAAGCACATCGACCCGAAAGAACCGATCTTGAAAATAAACGACTAAATGAATTGGGGCTTTCGGAGATGCGCAGTTATAAAGAGGCGATCAGAGAATTTTTGATGGTGCATAAGGAAGATTGATACAGATTAAATGTAACATAAAAGGTGTCGAGATCAGAGAACCGAAAAAGTTTTCTGATGAGCGGGGCTGGCTCTGTGAACTTTTCCGTCAGGATGAAATCAAAGACGGAAAATATCCGGTGATGAGTTATCTCTCGATGACCAAACCGGGAGTGGCGCGCGGGCCGCATGAACATCGCTTCCAAACCGATTATATCTGTTTTTTTGGTTTGTCTAAGTTTAAAATGTACTTATGGGATAATCGTCCCAAGTCTGACACATTTGGCGATTCTTTCTCTTTTGAGGCCAAAGAAAACTCGGTTGTGATGATAATCATTCCGCCCGGGGTGGTGCATGCCTATAAAAACATCGGAGCAATTGAAGGCGTTATCTTTAATGCACCTGATCGACTGTATGCCGGAGTTAATCGTGAAAAGGCGGTTGACGAAATTCGATACGAAGAACAATCTGACAAAAGATTCAAGATCGACGATTAGAATCTAAGATAATATTCTTCTCTAATTACAATCGCAAAAAAAGTAGTGGTGTAATAAAATCGGTTAATAGTTGGTCCAAGCGGAACGTTCCAGGGCTTTTTCAATTACTTCGTATGAAAATTCGATTTTGCCGTTTTTATCAAGTTCAAAACCGGTCATCAGATCAAAACCGTCAACAACAATACGGGGAACAGACGTCCCTGTCTTCTGCTCCGTAATTCTGGCACTGATTCCGAGATTCTGGACTGCTTTTTTTACAAAAGTAACTGTCTTGAGGTTTCCGGACTTGCCCTTTGGGTATAAGATGTTAATTTCCATTTAATCTCCCCGATACTCTCAAAAGAAAGTATTTTAATGGCTCCGAAGTCAACAAAAAAAATTTTTAGGTTCTTATGTTATTAAACAATTTTGTATAAAATTTAGTTCCCAAACATTGTATATTTATAAAAATTCAGGTACAATAAAATAGGCGGGAGCCGAAACTCCCGCCTTTATGGTAAAATAAGAAGCGGGCTAATTTAATCTTTGACGCGGCCATCAACATTAGTAATACGGCAACGGCCGGAATCATCGTCGATGATCTCAACATCACCCCTGACATCGTCAATCCGAATGCTCCCGGAACCATCCTCGACAATCACTGTCCCGCCGATTTTGGCAATTTCCATATCTCCTGAACCATCGTCGATTTCAACATCGCCGGTAACATCTCTTAAATCAATATTGCCGGAACCATCGTTTATGAAGAAATCGCCCTCAATCCCGGTGGCATTAATTTCACCGGAGCCATCACCAAGTTCAATCGAACCGATAATCTTTTCAAATTCAACATCGCCGGAGCCATCGTCGACATCGATATTACCTTTGATATTATCAAAGGTCAGCTCCCCCGAACCATCCTCAAGACGAATGTCACCTTCAATATTGGTCAACCTTATATCGCCGGAACCGTCGGTGATATCCAAACGACCGATCACGTTTTCTATCTCAATGTCACCGGAGCCGTCGTCAATTTCGATCTCGTTGGCCATATCCTCAATAATGATTTCGCCGGAGCCATCATCAATATCAAGAATCATATTTTTGGGGACCTTGATAGTCAGATTTATTCCTACTGACCTGAAACCTGTAAATAGACCGAATGAAAAACCGGAATTATCAAAATTGCTGATTAACCGGGCTGTTTTGCCTCTTTCCCGAAGCGACAAATTCATATTATCTTCGATAAAATCCTGCGCTTTCGATTCTCTCATACCCTCAATATAAATTTCAGCTTCAACTTCGATAGTAGCCAAGCCCTCGACTCCATTGATCTGTAAAAAACCGGCGCCGCAATCGATTTGAAGCTCTTCGATACCATCGGCCGAAAGACTGAGAATCTGGGTATCCTCATAATCGGCGAAAGCGGCAACGGCGAGAAGCAAAATCAGCGAAATCAGAAATTTAATAGTCCTCATACAGACATCCTTTCCTTAGAAAAAATAATTATCTATATAAATAGACGAAATTTAGAGAATAAGGTTACAATTTTGTCAGTAATATTAAGAGCAGGAGTAGGCGACTCCTGCTCTACGAATCTTGCGCTCCGCGCAATGCCGAAACCGCATGGGATTTCGACCTACTTAAGTTATTCGAGCGGGCCGATAGCTTTTTCGACTTCCTCCAGAATCTCACACGATCTGACCAATTTTTGCATATCTGTGTGGTCCTGGTATAGTGGCCGGTCAATATCAAGAAATTCAACATGGCGGCGGATAACCTCGTGGGCTTTGGTGACACCTACGCCAAATTTGTAATCACGGAAATCAAGCGCCTGAGCCGCAGCCATAAATTCTATTCCTAAAACGCCACAGGCATTGTCATAGATCTGGAAATTTTTGATAGCGGTATTCATGCCCATTGAAACAAAATCTTCCTGATCGGCGGCAGCCGGAATCGATTGAATCGAGGCCGGTGCCGACAGAATCCGTTGTTCGACAATCAATGAATCGGCAGTGTATTGCGACAGCATCAGACCGGAAAACATCCCGGCTCCTTTGGTCAAAAAGGCAGGCAGACCAACCGACAAAGCCGGATTGTTTAATCGGTTCATTCTCCGTTCGGACAAGACACTGACCATGGTGATGGCGACACCAACCATATCCATCGGTAATGCGACCGGTGTTCCCTGGAAATTAGCACCGGAGATCTGCAAGTTATCGTCGGGGAAAAAGACCGGATTATCACCAACGCCGTTTAATTCAATCTCCACCTGTGAGCGGGCATAATTGAGGGCGTCAAAAGCGGCACCGATGACCTGCGGGGTCGATCGCATCGAGTAGGCATCCTGTATTTTACATTTGATTTTATTCTCGGCCAGATCACCTCCGGCGACAAGATCGGCAATGGTTTTGGCGGTTCTGATGGCGCCGGTGAAACCGCGCGCTTCATGGAGTTTTGCGCTGTAAGGTTTCATATTTGCTTTGAGCGCCTCAAGCGACATGGCAGTTGCGATCTCGGCTTGTTTGAGCCATCTTTCGGCGTCATATAACAAAATAGCACTCATGGCAGTGAGAACATTGGAGCCATTGATAGTGGCGAGACCGTCTCTTGCCATTAAACCGGGGATCGGAATTCCGGCTTTAGTCATCGCTTCATTACCGGGAAGAAGTTCACCTTTAAAATAGGCCTTTCCCTCACCCATCATCAGGAGAGCGACCTGGGCCATCGGAGCCAGATCACCACAGGCGCCAACCGAACCTTTCTGGCAAACAAACGGAGTCACCCCCTTATTCAGCATCTCCACCAAGGTCTGAGTGATCTCCAAGCGGACGCCTGATTGCCCATGAGCATGAACATTGATTCTTCCGGCCATCGCGCCGCGAACATATTCTATAGGAGCCGGGTCACCAATGCCGGCCGAGTGATTATAAATCAGATATTTCTGGAAATCTTTGACCTGATCGTCATTGAGAACAACTTCAGAGAATTCGCCGATACCGGTATTGACACCATACATGATCTCGCCGGCTTTGATCTTATCTTCCAGCATTTTGCGACATTTTATTATCCGCCCAATGGCATCGGGATGAAGCTCTACTTTTTCATTTTCTCTGGCGACTTTTACTAATTTTTCAATAGTTAGTTCAGCGCCGCTTAATTGGATAGTCATACTACCTCCAAATATTATTTGCTTTATATTAAAGCTTTAAATTTTACGGGTGTAATTTTTTATATGCGAAATTAAAATCTATTCATCCTGCAAACCGGACGAACTTTTCGGCTGATAGGCAGATATATTCGACAATGCGACAGTTGATAATCTGCAATAGGTAGATTTCATTTTAAAGATATATTCCATATATAAATTAAATATATATCAATTTATTCAATTGTCAATTGGGGAAGGCGCTACAGTATCATTTTATTTTATTGAAATAAATGAGGTTTATAAATCTTCTGCCTAAGTTATGCGCTTTCGCATTATTTATTGGAGTGATATTTTCTTAAATTTTTGTCAAAAATAGAATTAAATATTTGTTGATTCCAAAATTGCATTTTCCAATCTTGGAGTTGAAAGGTAATTTAAAAAAGCATGAAAAAAGAATATATTCTCACGGCACTGTTTTTTCTTATTGTAGCTGTCTTTTTCTACATGTTTTACCAGTTGATGGTGCCGTTTTTTACACCGATTGCCTGGGCCGCTATTCTGGTGATTGTATTTTACCCGGTGTATGGCTGGCTAAGAATCAGAATAAAACAGTCCTGGCTGGCTTCGCTGGTTGCCTGTATTCTAATATTTATTATTATCATCGGTCCGGCTATTTATCTTTTGGCTTCGCTGGTTGGTGAGACAGCCGATACGGTCCAACTGGTTAATGAAGCCTACAAAAGCGGCAACCTTAAAGAATATATAACCTTAAATATTCCGTTTATTGATGCGATTAAAAATAAACTGACCGATTATCCACAGTTTGCTGATGTCGATTTTGAGTCAGTTATCAAAGATGCCGTAGCCACCATTACCCGCGCTATCAGCTCTCAGGCAACGACGGTTATTGCCAATATATCAAAAACGTTTTTCTATTTTTTACTGATGTTGTTTACAATGTTTTTCTTTTTCCGCGACGGCGACCAGATTGTCGAATTTCTTAAAAATATCACTCCTCTGAAACGGGATCAGGTAAAAATTCTATTCTCACATATGAAAGGGGTCATCGAAGGCACCATGTATGGCGGTTTGGTAATAGCTCTTATTCAAGGTGTTTTGGGTGGCATTCTTTTCGCCATTGTCGGTATTTCATCACCGGTGTTGTGGGGTTCGGTGATGGCTTTTCTGGCCTTTATTCCGGTGGTGGGACCGTCGTTGATCTATATCCCGGCCGGGGTAATTTTGTTTCTAAGCGGCTCGGCTGTCAAAGGTATTATAATTATCGTTGTTGGTTTAGCTATCAGTCAGACCGATAATTTCCTAAGGCCGCATCTTTTTGCCGGAAAAACTGAAATGCATACGCTGCTGTTGTTCTTTTCTATTATGGGCGGTATTATCATTTTCGGACTTTTGGGAATAGTCCTTGGTCCGCTAATCACGGCAGTATTTTTGTCGCTTTTGAAAGTATTTGAAGTAAGTATTAATTCCGATCAATCAGAATTGACTTAATATAAATTCAAAAATTTTACAATCTCTGACATTTGGGGCAGAAGTGCGCCGAACGTGAGCCGATTTTTTCCCGTTTGATTGTACTGTCGCACCTTTGACATTTTTCTCCGTCGCGTCCATAAGCGAGGAGATAGTTTTGGAATTGTCCGGTCTTTTTATTTACTCCGGAAAATGAATCAACCGTGGTCCCCATCAGACTGATTGATTTTTTTAGCATCTTTTGAATAACGGCATGAAGTTCGGTCAGCTTCTTTTTCGAGATCCGATTGGTTTGTTTGCGAGGATGAATTCGGGTCGAATAAAGTGATTCGTCGGCATAGATATTCCCCAGCCCGGCCAGAAATGTTTGGTCGAGCAGTGCCGGTTTCATCATCCGCGAAGATTTTTTAAACAATTCAATAAAATCATTCACTGATATTTCAAGCGGTTCCGGGCCCAGATTCTCGAGACCTTTTTGAAGCATTACTTTGTCAGTTGGATAGAGACGTACTCTTCCAAAGCGGCGATAATCGTTGAAGCGAAGATTGTTTTTATCATTTTTAATTTCAAACAGTACCAAATCATGTTTTTCGATCTGATTATTTTTGGGTAGATAGAAAAAATGGCCGGTCATTCTAAGATGTACCCAAAGAGTTTTGTTGCCGCTTAAATTTATTAAAATATTTTTGCCGCGCCGACCAATAGAAACTATCTGCTTTCCCTGCAGATCATCGAGCCAGCCGGGATAATTATCTTGATTGATTTTGGGAGAGAGACAGTTTACCGAACCGATTGTTTTGCCAAGGATTACTTTGCACAGTCCCCTGACAACGGTTTCAACGTCAGGGAGTTCCGGCATAATAATTTATGGGTAGGTTTTTCCCGCAACGGTCGCCTGCAGGAGTTCTCCGCTTTCCAATGGTGATTCATATTTCACAATCCCGATATCCCGGGCAAACCAGAGAATAGTTTCACCATCGATAAAACTTGATTCGGCCTTATCAAGAAGGCGGTATACCATTTTTATTTTTATACAATCAGGAAAATTTCCTGACGGTGTCCAGACCGTATCGATAGCCATTGTTTCGTATTGTACCTGAGCTCGCAGGTGGCTGTTGATTGAATCGGCCCTGATTTCAACCGTAGTTAACAGCAAAGTGTCACCGATAAGAGTAGTCCGTGGCGAATACGGCAGAGGGGGATCAAAATTGATAATAGGAATTTTTGAGGACACAGAAAATCGGCTCTTGAGCATAATACCATCATCGGTTTTAATGACATCTTCCCGTCTTATTACATTGCCGGTACTGTCAAGGAAAGTTCTGGTAAACAGATGTTCAATATCATTAGATGTCACTACTTTGCGGACGCCGCCATTGTAAATATATTCGTCGCCGACATTTAACGGAAAATATCGGGAAGGATCAATTCTGGACGGGCGTTCGATTTTTTGAATACAACTAATAAATAAAAATAAAGCCAATATAATAAGAACAGCTTTTTTGGTCATATTTATTCCGATTTATTTCCCACTTTGTTTGGCACGATAATCTTCAATAGCCGCAGCGAGGGCATCGGTGGCCAGATTTGAGCAATGCATCTTAATCGGTGGCAAACCGCCAAGAGCATCGGCAACATCGTTACGGGTCAGCTTGATCGCTTCGTCGATTGTTTTCCCTTTAGCCATTTCCGTAGTGATGGAACTGGTGGCAATCGCCGCGCCGCATCCAAAAGTTTGAAATTTTATATCAACGATAACATTTTTTTCAACTTTGATATATATTTTCATAATATCCCCGCAGGACGGATTACCAACGGTGCCGACTCCATCGGCATCTTTGATCTCGCCAACATTCTGGGGGGATTGGAAATGTTCTATAACTTTCTGACTGTACATACATCCTCTAAAAATAATCTACTTAATTTACCCATTTAATATAATATGTCGCTCCAAATCATCAAGTGAAATATTTCACATTTGCTATTTTAAGCGAAACACCTCTCTGTTTCATTAATAAATACGGGATTGAAGGCAATTTAATAGGCCAGATTTTAATATTGCAGAAGTAAATCCATAACTAAAACAGTGATAACAGGTTGATTCTCTTGAGAAATTATTTTTCAGTGATATTTAATGAAAAATCTGACGTTGGTGCCGAATGAGTCAAACTGCCAATTGAGATCAAATCAACGCCGGTTTTTGCAATTGCAGCGACATTGTCAAGATTTACATTTCCTGAGGCTTCCAGGATAATATTCTCTTTTAATTCCCTGGCCGCTTTTACTAACTCGGCAAGTTGCTCGATTGATTGATTATCAAGTAAAAGTCTTTCGGCGCCGGCTTCAATTGCTTCTTTTAGTTGCCTGACCGTCTCGATTTCAACTTCGATTTCGAGTTCATCAGATGTCAGATAAAAGCGATCCTGAAAATCATTACGGGCTGCATACTCTTTCACCTTTTTTATCGCCCTGGCTATCGAACCGGCAGCGGTGATATGATTATCTTTTATCAGCACCATATCATACAGGCCAAAACGGTGATTTTCGCCGCCTCCGCAAGTGACGGCATACTTATCAAGAAATCTCATCCCCGGAATAGTTTTTCTGGTGTCGAGAATTTTGGCTTTGGTTCCTTTGACCTGTTCGACAAATTTGGCGGTGAGACTGGCAACACCGGAGAGATGCCCCAGAAAATTCAAGGCGGTTCTTTCTCCGGTCAGGATAGCTTGCGAGTTTCCATTCATCGACAGAATCTTGTCACCTGGCGAGAAAGTATCACCATCGTTTTTATTGGTTATTATTGTAACCTTTTTATCGAGTTTTTGAAAGACAGCCGCGGCAACCGGCAGGCCAGCCAGCACACCCGATGATTTGGCGATAATTTCGGCCGCAACCATTTCTTTGGCGATACAGGCGAGAGTTGTAATATCGCCCGGGCCAACATCTTCCATCAGCGCCAGATCGATCTGACCCTGCACCATTTCATCTGTTATATCTTTGGACAAAACCGATCCCCTCTACTCGCTTTTGTTAATAATTATTTTGCTGTCTTTAGGAAGATCAAGAGTTCGAATCGGGAACGGAATGACAATCCCTTCTTCGTTGAATCTCTTATGGAGTCTTTTTATAAATTCGTGCCTGATCCGAAATTGCTTAGGGTAATCTTCGACTCTAAGATTAACATAAAAATCTATACTTGAATCGCCAAAAGAGGAGAAACGAACAAACGGTATGTGGGTCACAACAGCACCATTAACATTTTTCATAACATCCTGGGCGACTTCTATTGATACTTTTTCAACATGTTCGAGATCGCTGTCATAGGCTACTCCGCATTCAACTCGAAAGGCCAATTCCTGTTTGGGGAGATTGTAGTTAGTAGTAATCGATGAGGCGACGGTTGAGTTGGGGATAATAATAATATTGTTACGTCTTTGTTTTATCGTTGTGTTGCGCCAGGTGATATCAATCACCTCTCCAGCTTGACCGGAGTCGATTTCAATCCAATCACCAACTCGTACCTTGCCTGTTAATAACAGATGGAATCCGGAAAACAGGTTGGTGAGCGTATCCTGCAGGGCGAGTGCCACTGCCAAACCACCGACCCCGAGAGCGGTTAGCATCGGAGTAATAGAGATATCGAGAGTTTGCAGGATTATCATTATACCAATGGTGATAACAACAATTCTGGTGATTATCGAAAAGATTGAAGTTGATAAGACGCCCGTTTTACCATCATCGGAGTAAAGCCGCATAAATCCGCCCAAAACCGATGAGGCAACCATCGTGATCGAAAATATTACCAGCACCAAAAGAATTTTTCGAGCCAGAGCATTATACTCAGGATCAAGATTTAACATCGGCAAAACAGAATACAGCCCAATTATTATTGACCAGAGAATAATCTTACCCCTTAATCCTTCGAGAATAATTTCATCTCCACGCCATTTAGTTTTTTGGGCAGCCTTATGTAATCTATTTTTGGTAAAATGCTGAAGTGCCAATCCGACAATCACCGATACTGCCAAAATTGCTACCGGAATCAGATATTCATTTAACCATGCTATTTCAAAAGACATCTTTTCTCCAAATCACTCAGCTTTTAAATATCTTTAAGCTACATTTTCTCGACACATCCTGCTATTAGCTCCCGGAGTTTCGGTTCGGCCGCTTTGGCCGCGCCGATAACATCATCGAGCGAACAGGGCTGAATGGCATCAGGCAGACCCATATCGGTAATGATTGAAAAAGCCATTACCTTGGTCCCTTGATGCCGGGCTGCAAGGACCTCGGGAACGGTTGACATTCCAACCACATCGGCACCGATAATCCTCAGGAAACGGTACTCAGCCGCCGTCTCCAGATTCGGTCCGGAGACTGCTACATAAACTCCCTTTTTAACCGGCAGTTTTTGTTCAAGAGCAACCGACTCGGCCAACTTCACCAGTTCTTTGTCGTAGCAGTTGTACAGATCGGGAAAGCGGTCACCGATACTATCATCATTGGGGCCGATCAGCGGATTTTGTCCGAGCAGATTGATATGATCGGTGATGATCATTATATCTTTTTTATTAAACTGCGGGTTGAGACCACCGCAGGCATTGGAGACGATCAAAGTTTCAATTCCGAGTGCCTGTAAGACTCTGATTGGGAAGGTCACTTTTTGGAGCGTGTACCCTTCGTAAAAATGGAATCGCCCCTGCATCGCCACGACCGGCTTTCCGCGCAGATTACCAAAGATCAAGCGTCCGGCATGTGATTCAACGGTTGAGACCGGGAAATGCGGGATATCGCTATAATCAACGGTGCCGACAACGTCGATACCATCGGCGAGTGAGCCTAATCCGGTACCGAGGACAATACCGACTTTTGGTTCAAAAGCGACTTGACTGCTGATATATTTTTTTGATTCGGCTATTTTTTGTTTGAGATCGTTTGACATCTATAATCTTCCTTTAAATATTTCTTAGTCGTTCTGCCCATTGTTATCATGCTGAACATGCTCAGCGATACGATTCATATTTTGATTGTCAGGGTATTCAATTTTAACTGATGAATCAGACTCGGCCTGGCTGATTAATTTCAGATAGCTTTCAATTTCGCTTTTTAATCTGGCATAAAAACTTTTACGGGTGAATTCGAGTTCATGAATCCGCGTTTCCAACTCGGCCAGTTTACGATGTTTATCCTCGATGATCTCATCCCGTTTCTGTTTGGCATCGGTGATAATCAGTTCTGCTTCTTTATTGGAATTTGCGAGCGTCTGCTCGGCTCCTTTTTGCGCTTCGATAACCGATGATTTCAGCGTTTCTTCAAGATTTTTCAGATCCTGGTATTTTCCGCTTAATCCTTTGTTCTCCTCGGTTTGCTTCAGTAGTTCGACTTTGGCCTCTTCGAGAGCGGCGGCGGCCGCTTCCTTAAAAGCCTCCACCTCGGAGCGAGTGTATCCCCTCATCGATGAGGAGAACTCCTGATTTCTGATTTCGTTTGGCGTCAGTCCCATTTTTTTTCCTATCTATTACATTTTATTTTGTACGATACAATAACATCTAAAGCGGCGGACGGCTGCCAAAAATAGCAGTTCCGACCCGAACCATTGTTGAACCTTCCTCAATCGCCAATTCATAATCGGACGACATACCCATCGAAAGGATTGAAAAGCTATCGCCGACAATTTTCTGACCTTCAATAAATAAATTACGAGTTAAAATAAATGCCGAGCGGATAGATTTTAAGTCATTGGTGTTTGGTCCGATTGTCATCAGTCCGCATAGATTAATAAATTTAAAATCTTTTATTTTTTTTATAGCTTCCAAAACTTTGTCGGGGCTGAATCCATGTTTTGAATCTTCCCCGGATGAGTTCACCTCTAACAGACAATTTACATTTTTACCCAGAGATTCGGCCCGGCGGCTGATCTCACTGGCCAGTTTAAACGAATCAAGCGAATGGATCAGGTCAAACATCGGTATTGCTCTTTTTACTTTATTCGTTTGCAGATGACCGATCAAATGCCAGCGAGCGATATTGCCAAGCTTTTCAATTTTTGGTCCCGCCTCCTGCAAACGACTTTCACCGACATCGGTTATTCCGTGTTGGACCGCGGTTTTGATAAACTCAGCAGGAAATCTTTTTGAGATCGCAATCAGGGTGATCTTTTCGCTGGTTCTTCCTGATTTTTCGGCAGCGATTCTTATATTCTCTTTTATAATCTTTATGTTCGTTTCAATATTTATCATTTATTCCTTTTGCACATATTTTTCAGTCAAACGTTTCTCTCCATGATAATTATATGAATCTATACATCATAAATTCAATAAAAATCTTTTTATCAACAAATTTTGATAAGTCGACAGATCTGTTTTTAATTGCTGTGTAAACTGTTTTCTTATAAATTCCATTGATATGGAAAAGAAATTATTAAACTGGCTTGAGATCGATTCCGGGGCAGTTAAAAAAAATATCGATACAATTCGCAAACTGGCCGGAAAACGACAGATCGCCGTTGCCCTGAAAGCGAATGCTTATGGACATGGTCTGGCCGAGATTATTTCAATTCTTTTAGAATATAAAAAGGCAGATATTCAATATATCGCGTTGCATTCTTTGGATGAGGCGATTTTGGCCCGTGAATTCGGCTGGGATAGCAATATCCTAATTGTCGGCTATATCGCATTAAATGATCTGTCGGCCGTTTTTGATTATAATCTGGAGCCGACCGTTTATAATATCCAGACTATTTCGCAACTGGGAAAACTTGGCGAGAAATTGAAAAGGCCTGTTTTTGTTCATTTAAAAATTGAAACCGGGACCAATCGACAGGGAATCGAACCTGGTAAAATTACAAAAGCGATCGAAGTTATAAAAAAATATTCGTGGCTAAAATTAAAAGGAGTCTCGACTCATTTTGCCAATATTGAGGATACCACTGTTCATTCGTTTGCTGAAAGTCAGTTATTTAATTTTAATGAGGCGGTGGCAAAAATTAAAAAGGCCGGTCTGAAGCCTGAACTTTTGCATACTGCCAGCTCGGCTGCTTTACTTTTATTTGAAAAAACCAAATTTGATCTGGTCCGACCCGGAATCGCTTTTTATGGATTATGGCCATCTAAGGAGACCTATCTTTCATATCGTCTCCAGGGAAAATCTAATAAAATACTTAAACCTGCTTTAAGTTGGTATACCAGGGTTATACAAATTAAGGATATTTTGCCAGATTCTTTTGTCGGATATGGCTGCAGTTATCGGACTACTTCCAAAACCAAATTGGCCGTTTTACCGGTCGGATATTACGACGGATATGACCGTTCGCTTTCCAATCTTGCTCATGTTTTAGTTAAAGGAAAACGGGCCCCGGTTCGCGGACGAATCTGTATGAATCTTATGATGGTCGATATTTCTGACATCCCGGGGGTCAAACTTGAAGAGCCAGTTACACTTATAGGTAAAGGCGGCAAAGAATTAATCTCTGCTGAATCGCTGGCTGGGTTGGCCAATACGGTCAATTATGAGATTGTTAGCCGGATTAACGAAAATATTCCAAAAATTATTGTCTGAAAAATAAATAAAGATTACAATAAATTATTAATAATCTGCGTATTATAACGATATTTGTAAGTAAGTATAGGTATCAGCTTTTGTGATATTTTTCACTTGACAGTTTTGGCTGTAGATTGTAACTTGTGAATGAATTCACATAGTCCGGCAAAACGGATAATATTGTTTGGGGAATATTTTGGCAGAAGACAACGGAAAAAAGAAAATTTCGGAATCAACTATTCAGAGACTCTCTCTATATTACAGGGTTCTCTCAATTCTTGAGATTGAGGATGTCAAAACAATTTCCTCGAAAGAATTAGCCAAACATGAAAAATTAACTCCTGCTCAGGTCAGGAAAGACCTTTCATTTTTTGGATCATTTGGAACCCGGGGATTAGGTTATCCGGTCACAGAGCTGAAAAATAGAATTGCCAATATTCTCGGTCTGGATCGTGAATGGAAAGTTGCAATGGTCGGAGTTGGTAATATCGGATCGGCTTTGGTCGGTTATAAAGAATTTCAGCGGCATGGATTTACCATCAGTATGATCTTCGACAATGATCAGAGAAAAATCGGTTCGAATCATAAGGGGATCTTGGTTTCAGATATTGCTAACCTGAAAGAAGGTTTGAGAGAAAATAATATTGATATTGTGATTATTGCTGTTCCGGCAACGGTGGCGCAATATATAGTTGATGATATTGTTGAAGCCGGAGTCAGCGGAATACTGAATTTTGCTCCGATCAATCTGAAAGTCCCTGAAAATATTATTCTTAGAAATGAAAATATGTCGATGGAATTGGAACATATTTCATTTTCACTCGTTAATAGAGAGAGTATAACAGAAACTAAGGAGTAGGTAATCAGATAGTTTTTTTTAATAAAGCAGTTTCAAGGGACTGAAACTGTATTACCTCTTTAAGTGTCATCTTGAATTGGACGCCCGTTGTGGTTGCGGGCGTCTTTTTTATTGGATAGATTAATTATATTATATCGTGATTTAGCCAAAATAATTGAATCAATTTTTAAACAATATTGAATCTATTTCGTTTTAAAAATGGACGGTAAGAATAATAGAAGCCGGTAAAACCGGCACCAGAGAGCCGCTATGAATTTTCATGGCGGCTTTATTAATCAAGATATTTGTTTAGTTGAATTATTATGCAAACCAGTGGTAGTCAGATTTCATACTTGCTCTTTGATGCCATTTTTACTATCTTATAAGTGATTATGAATCAATAGATTAAAATTACTGCAATAGACTGCCCGGTGGCACGGAACTCGCTTGTGTATATTGAACTAATATATAGGTTGAAATATGAGAAAATTAATAATAATAAAAGCTCTGGTAATTCTAATTGTTTTGTTATCGGTTTCCGGTTATGCCGGGTCGCTTTCTCAAGAATTAGACAAAAAAATAAAAAACAGAAATCAATCCGATAAAATAGATGTACTCATTCTGGTCAAAAATTCTCAAGGACCGTTTCAACTTCGAAAAGAGCTGTCAAAAAAATACAAAAATATTGCTGAGTCTCATCGGGTCGGAATCGGCAGGCTGAGGACCGAATCGACACGTTCACAAAAAGGCCTCTTGGAAATTCTCAAAAGTTTTGAGTCGGCGGGTTTATCAGAAAACACTAAAGGTCATTGGTTGATCAATGGAATTACCACGCAAATCGCTGTTTCTGAATTGGAGTCGCTGGCTGGCCATCCTGATGTTATATCGATCCAGATAATACCAAAAATTGAATCTATAAAATCAGAAGAAACAAGCTCTTCTCTTTCTGCCAATTTGGCTACTTCGGTTCAGTCAAATCTGGAAGCAATCGGAGCACCGCAAGCCTGGGCACAGGGACAAACAGGTAAAGGACGTTTAATCTGTTCCTTTGATACCGGCGTTGATGGTCTTCACCCGGCTCTTTTTGATAACTGGAAAGGGCATGATGGTGATTCATCGGCCGCTTGGTATGATCCCTTCGGAAAGCAACCATTCCCGCATACTTTACCTGAAGCAGTATTCCCTCATACTGTACCATTATTACCTGCGTTTCTTCAGAAACATGGCACCCATACAATGGGGATAATGGTCGGACATGATGATAATACCGGCGATACAATCGGCGTAGCACCGGATGCCAAATGGATTTCAGCAGCAGTGATCGATCTGCCGTATATTTCAATAATCGATGCTTTTGAATGGGCCGCCGATCCTGACGGTGATCCTAATACCTTTGATGATGTCCCTGATGTAATCAATCACAGTTGGGGAACAATGAATGATATTGTTGGGTGTGATGATTTTCTTTGGGAGCTGATTGATAATACTGAAGCTCTTGGGATTGTTAATATTTTTGCCGCCGGTAACTATACTGAGTGGCCAATTACGCAGACAATAGCTAATCCGGCCAATCGCGCCAACGACTCGCTTGATTGTTTTGCGGTTGGCAACTTTAATCATACAACTACTTTTGATAATAAAATTGTGTCGACTTCAGCACGAGGACCATCAGATTGCGACGGAGTTTCAATAAAGCCAAATGTTGTGGCGCCCGGACTTTCTATTATTTCGTCGACCCCGGATGGAGATTATGAATCTATGACCGGGACATCGATGGCGGCACCGCATGTTTCCGGCGCAGTGGCAATACTGCGGCAATATGCACCCAACTCAACTCCGGCTGAAATCAAGGAAGCATTATTGGCTTCGTGCACGCCGTACCCCGATGCCAGTACGTCGCCAAATAACAATTACGGCTGGGGGTTAATTAATATTCCGGCGGCGATTGCTTATCTGACTCCTGCTTTTGATTCAGACCTTAGAATCAGCTATTTTGGGGGATCGTTGGCAAATCCGGGTGAAACGACAATTGGCGATCTTGCGGTTACGAATTTAGGCCAGATAGTAAATAACGTATCTGGTAATGTAACCAGTTGGGATAACGGGCTTTCAGTTTTAACACCAACCATTAACTTTGGAAATATCGACAGCGGCCAGATTGCTATCGGAGAGATCCAGTTTCAGGTTGCGGTTGATGATACGGTCAGTACGGGACAAATTATGACAATAAATATGAGCTTAAGCGGTGATGGCGATTATACAAAAAATGTTAAGGTTTCTATTAGAGTGGGCGAAAAGGACCAATTGGGGCAACCGCAGTTTTTTACGCATGAGACCGGTGCCATATCGTTTACAATCACTAATTTTGGTCAGTACGGTTTTGGGCCAAACAGTTTTATCCCGTTAGATGAGGCTGGATTTTCTTTCAATGGCGGCAGTAATCAACTTTTTGAAGCAGCCTTTTTAATTGGGACTGATGCAGATCATATTTCCGATGGGGCCAGAAATTTTGCCGAAGATGCTGACAATGATTTTGCCATAAAAGAAGGCGGGGAATTAATTGTATCAGAACCGGGACAGAAAGCTGATCAGGAAACAGTCACGATATTTAATGATAATTTTGCAGAAAATTCGCTGGGACTTGAGATTCGGCAACAAACATATAGCTGGAACAGCGTTCATGATAACGATTTTATCATTTTGGAATATTCAATAAAAAACAGTAGCAACATTGCCATCAATAATCTTTATGCTGGGCTGTTCTTTGACTGGAATGTCGTCACCTGGCAAAATGCCGGCGGGTATTCACCTGATGAAAACCTGGGGTATATATATCTGCTTAACAGTTCTGAGGTTGATAGTGACTATCGTGGTTTGACGGTTTTAAATTCTGAGGGGGTAGCCTCATATAGTCTGAGAGTACATGATCTTTCGGAACATTATACCTGGTCAGAAACGGACAAATTTGCGGCCCTGTCAGAAGGTTTGGTTGATATTACTAATACCTCCAGAGTCGATCTATCGCAAATTCTATCGACCGGTCCGTTTAATCTCGACCCCGGGCAATCAGATACTGCTGTTTTTGCAGTTGTGGCATCGAACAACTTTGATAGTCTAAAACTGGCAGCAATTGAGGCGGCGAATAAGTATAATATTACAACTGATATTTCATTTTCGGAAAACGATCAAATCCCGGACAATTTTAGCTTGTACCAGAATTTTCCTAATCCGTTTAATCCGTCAACGACAATAGGTTTTAGCCTAAAATCGAGCCAAAACGTTAGTCTGTCTGTATATAATATTCTGGGTAAAAAGGTAATAAATCTAATTGAAGAAAAGCTGCCAGCAGGATTTCATTCGATTGAGTGGAGCGGGGTTGATTTAAACGACAACCCGGTCGCCAGCGGGATCTATTTTTATCGATTATCAGTCGAGAACAATTCTATATCCCGTAAAATGATTCTTTTAAAGTAAATATTTCAGTATAACAGGCGATTTAGGGAAATAGAAACATGTCGATTATTTGGCTTGACAGTTAAATATATTTTGTTATACTAAGCGGCACAAATTGCGTCCCCATCGTCTAGTTAGGTCTAGGACACTGCCCTTTCACGGCGGCGACAGGGGTTCAAATCCCCTTGGGGACGCCATTTTATTTAATCATTTTGTATTCAACGATGCCGAAGTAAGAAAATCAAATTATTTTTTCTTCCCTATCAATTTTCCAATATCCTGCCCTATCACATAAAGAGATGGTACCAAAACCAGTGTTAACGGCGTGGCAAATAATAAACCCCATCCAAGCGCCAGAGCCATCGGGGACATAAAGACGGCTGTTCCGCCGATACCATATGCCAGTGGCAAAAGCGCCACAACGGTGGTCAGCGTAGTCATAACAATCGCCCTTAGTCTATCCTCGGTTGCCTGAGCAACAAGTTTTTTCATATCAATATCAGTCGCCTTTTTCCTTAGCCGATTTATATGATTAACCAGTACAAGCGAATCGTTTACTACTACGCCTGACAAACCAACGACACCCATAATGGCCACAAAGCTAAATGGCTCACCATGTAATCCAAAAGTGATAATTACACCAATAATGCCAAACGGAATCGCCACCATTACCATAAACGGCTGTGAGAAAGAATTAAATAATAGTACCAATAGAAAATATATTGCAACCAATGCGATTATCATTGTTCGGTACAAACCAGCCATTGATTCTTCGGTTTCAACCATCTCACCACCAAGTCCAAGCTGCATCCCGGGCCAATCTTTTTCCATTTTGAACTGGCTAAAAACGGCATCGGTAACTTCGATTGAAGTGGCTATATCCTGATTTAAATCGGCTTCAATTGTAATGGTTCTCTCTCCGTCGTAATGACGAAAATCAGATTTGCCCGGTCCCGATTTTAATTTGGCCACATCTTTTAACGGTATCAAGCGTCCGCGTTGGTTGGGTATTCGTAAATCATTCAAATAATTTATGTTCCGGCGTGCCTTCTCATCCATTATCACACGGAAGTCAACATCTTCTTCACCATATCGAACCGAAGTCACCACCTCACCATCGTAAGCAATCCTGACATTTTGTGCAATATCGGCGACGGTAAGACCAAGTCTGGACAATTTATCATAATCAATATCGATG
The DNA here is from genome assembly GCA_032123495.1 of Candidatus Zixiibacteriota bacterium. Lineage (GTDB taxonomy): Bacteria > Zixibacteria > MSB-5A5 > GN15 > PGXB01 > JAAERC01. The sequence continues at coordinate 24,848 of JAQBFG010000265.1, forward strand.
ACTACCTGATCCTTGCCACCCTTATCATTTCTCACAATATCTTTTACACCATCTATTGTGGCAATAAATGTCACAACCGAATCAGCCAATTTCGTTCTTAATTCATCATTGGAGCCGGCAATACGAATATTAATTGGTTTACCTACTGGAGGCCCCCCGGTTTCTATCGAAAATAGTATCTCTTTGAATCCTTCAAAATCTTTCGCTTTGCCCCTCAATTCCTCGACAATTTGATCGGCGGTTCGACTACGATTATTAAATGGTGTTAATGTTACAGCCATAGCGGCATAGTTTTCGCTCTCGGCATTTAGCATAACGTTTACACCAATACGGGTATTAAAAGAGGCCAATTCATCATCTGGCAATGTTGCGATTAACTGCTCCAACTCTTTAACTTTTTCAGAGGTCGTCTTGAGGGCAGTTCCAGTCGGCATTTCAACTAATACATAAAACTTCTGAGCAGAATGTCCGGGAAACAAAATAAATTTTATATTGTTGCCGGCATACCATAATGATCCGACCAATAATATTATTGATAGAACAACAAATATATATCTAAATTTGAGCGCCTTATAAAGAGCACGTCCAAAACTTTCTCTAACCGGATTAAACCAGGTACGGCCAGCTGCGCCGGTTGAATTTTTAATTTTCTTGAGTCCCTTATGCAGGTGCGCCGGAAGGACTATCATAACTTCACCTAATGAAATAAACAAAGCCAGACTTATTGCGAGTGGAATAACAACAATAAATTTACCAAAAACACCGGGCATAAAAAACATCGGTGCAAAAACCAAAAATGTTGTCAGCACCGTAGTTAAAACCGGCTGAAATACCTCACTGATACCATTAACCGCCGCATCCAAAGGTGAATCGCCTTTTTCACGTCTTGCATATATATTTTCGGCAACAATAATAGCATCGTCGACAATTATCCCAATAACCAGGACCAAACCGGTCAGAGTAATCGTATCGAGATAGGAGTCAAATTTTGGCATAAGAAATATCGCGCCTAACATTGTCACCGGGATTCCCATCGCCACCCAGAAAGCGGTTCTGATATTAAGAAAGACTGGTAAAAGCAAAACGACCAAAATCAAACCGAGTAAACCGTTTGTTAAGACTACATCAAAACTATTGCGAACAACAACCGAGGTGTCATTGGCATAAACAACTTTGATCTCAGAATTATTTTCATTTTCATGTTGTATCAGTTCTTTGATAGCATCAATAGTTCTAATTGCATCGCTGTCTTTTTCCAACATCACCAGATATGAAATCGCCGGTTTACTATTGATTCGTGACAATAATCGGGCATCCTCAAAATCATCATTAACAATTGCCAGATCCTTGACCTTGATTATCGGGCCGTCAAATGATGAGCGTACTATTACATCGCCGACCTCTTTCGGATCACCGAATTGAGCCAGAGTTACCAGATCTTTTTCGCTGGTGTAAGATTCAAATGAACCGGCCGTACCATGAATATTACGCAATTGAATAGCCGCGAGAATCTCTCGCATCGGAATTTGATACTTGTTTATCGCATCGCTGGAAACTTCAACTTTGATCTCTCTATCACGGTATCCAAATCTTTTCAGATGAGAAACGCCGGGAGTATTCTTCAATCTTTTTTCAAACAATCTGGAATGTTCTCGCAGTTGTCTATAAGGAACATTACCGGTCAGACCAATTTCAATGATTTCCATATCTGCTGAGGACATTTCGGTGACCAGTGGTGATTCTGTGACCTCGGCGGGAAATTCTGTCACCCGGTTAACAGCTTCCCGTATCTCGGTTTTGATTTTGTCCTGATCGTCAGCATCGATATCTATTGTCACCATTACCAGAGAGACATTTTCCATTGAAAATGAAGTGAAATTATCAATTCCGGTTACGGATTTTAATTCCTCCTCAATTTTATTAGTGACATTGAGTTCGACATCCTCGGGGGAGGCTCCGGGATACAGCGTCTGGATATGCATCATTCCGAAATCGACATATGGATAAATGTCTCGCTTGATACTCATCAAGGTACTAACACCGAGCATTATTATCATAATCGTAATGAGAGTTGCCAGTTTATGACGTTCGGCAAAAAATCTAAAAAATGATTTCATTTCATGACTCCGACTAAAACTTATTTGCTTATTTATAAATCTGATCCATCAAGGACCGGTATTGTAAAAGCAATTTATGATAACTCAGGGCATTGGCAGCATAATTTAATTTTGCGCCTTGTTCACTATCCCGACTTTGAATAACAAATGTCAAATCACCCCGCCCCTGATTGTAGAGCTTGATCTCTTCTTCCGTTTTTCTTTTGGAGGACTTAATCTGTTCTCGGTTCAGCTTTAAAACGGAACTCATTTCGACTATTTGGGTGTGAATATTTGCTAATGCCGAGGTGAGCGATAACGATATTTCTTCATACTGTTTTTCCAATTGTAATAACTGATAATCGGTTTGTGAAACCTTGGACTTTGCAGCAGTATATCCAATTGGGTAATTCAATTGTAGTCCAATAAGAGCATCAGGCTTGTCCATTGCTATCGAGCCACCATAATCTTCTTCCGCATTTTTGAGACTAACCTGGGCAACCGCGGATAAATCAGCTTTCTTGAGCCCCTGATAACCTTCACGCACATATTTTAATTTTGTAATAGATAATTGCAGAGTTTTCAATAACCTTGCATTTAGTTTTAGCTGATTTGTCGCCTCTTCAAGCGATGGAATCTCTTCATTTGCGTATATATCATACTCTGGATATGCATTCTTATATTTTGCATCTTGTGTTAATTCCGCTAATTCGGCTTTAAGTGCATTTAAATTTGTTTCAATCAATAAATGATTCTGTTCTGAAATTCTCACGGCATCTTCGGCACGTATCAAATCGACTTCATCAATAAGATTGGCTTTGCGTCTTTCACTAATATTTGCCAGCATC
>JAQBFG010000266.1:0-5152 GCA_032123495.1 Candidatus Zixiibacteriota bacterium
CTTTCCAGTTCTTCAGAAACAGCAATCCTTTGGAAAATTTCATTACGGTCAGTTCGATTTTTCTTTTGATAGTTTCAGGAAGGAAGAACAGATATTTGGTTATTAATCTTCCTGAACTCTCCGGTTTAAAAACAATAACAATCGCAAAAACCAATCCAGCCACCGCTATCCCCAAAGATAGCAGGATTCCTATTTTGTAACTGGGGTCTTCCATCAACTTTATGGGGAACAAAGCCAAAATTGCTGCCAGTATGATTAACAGGGCCAGAAGATCAAAAACCATCCGCTCAATAAATATTGTCGCCAGTGAAGCCGATTTGGTAATACGATTATCCTGCTTCGACAATGAATAAGCACGAACAAATTCACCAAGTCGGAGCGGCAGAATATTATTTGCCATAAAACCGATACAAGTGGCCGCCAATAATGTCTTATATTTCACTTTCGCAATCGGGCTGAGCATATACTTCCAGCGCTCGGCTCTTTGATACATCGCCAGTATCACAAAAAATATATTCGGCACCAACCAAATATAATTGGCATTTTTTAAGGCGGTGGTCAGTTCGTTAAGATCAACATTGCGAAGAATTATAAAAAGAAACAGAGCCGAGATTGCCAATCCCAATAGAAATGATAGAAGTTTCTTTTTCGGCATAATTATTTTTTTCCCGCAGCAACCGACTCTAACAGTTCAAGAAATAAGTCAGCGGCATCATCCCAGCTAAATTTCCTGGCCCAATTTCGTCCACCTTCTTCAAGATCGGTTCGAATATTATCATTTAACAATATATTTTCAAGTTTTTCAGCCAACTGATCAATGTCACTATACTCATACAAAAATCCGGTTTCGCCGTCTTTGACCGAATCGCGAAGTCCCGGTGAATTAGCCGCAATTACCGCTGTTCCGCAGGCGTTCGCTTCAATATTAGTCAATCCCCAGCCCTCTTTCAATGAAGGGTACACGGCGACATGACTTCTGCGAAGATACTCAACCTTTTTCTCTTCTGAAACATACCCGGCAAAAGTGACTTTGTCACCAAGCTTTAATCTACTGGTCAATTCCTTAAGTTGCTCCAGATGATCGCCACTGCCGACAATATTTAAATGCGCATCTGGGATATTTATTAAAACCTTGTCAAAGGCATAAATCAAATGGTCTATCGACTTGTATTTTTTGATCCGTCCCAGATATAGAACCGTTGGCTTATCGTATTTATTGACAGTGCTGTCAAAACTATAAACAGCATTATCAATTCCGCAATGAATCACCGAAACATCGTCAGATGGAATTCCTTTTTGTACCATATCATCGGCGGTTGATTCTGATATCACATTAAATTTACGACCGCGATAGACCGGGACCAGCGGCATCTCCGAAATATAAATATAAAGACCCAATAAAAAATTGATCTCTTTAAAAACCGACGTCGAAAACAGATGTGGAATCACCACCAGCGTTGGTATGTTTAAATAGAACGGAGTATAAAACGGAATTTTATTGATATCCTCCAAAAGGATATCATACTTCCCGTTCTTCAATAATTTCCTAAGATAAAAAGGGGCGATCAAATTAAAATTAAATCTATTACCCCGGCGAATGATTTCAACCCCTTCAATATTTTCTTCCGGCCTGGAACCATTATATCCCGAACAAAAGAGCGTGACCTTGTGACCTTTACTGACAATACGTCTCAGCAGCTCCTCCAGATGCACCTCTGCGCCGCCGGCCAAAGGATTGGAAATATCCTGCCAGTTCAGGGCGAGTATATTCATCTGTCATTGCCCCCCGGTAGTATCAGCAGAAATCTCGAATTTTTCCACCTCGGCTATCGCATTTCTGACATCTTTGTCATCAGGGTGGTTGACCAGCCAAATTGAAAGGACCTCTTTCAGCTTCGTAATATTCTTTTGTTGATAATATTCCGATGCCAGCGCTCGAAATCCTTCCTGATAATCGGGGAATCTATCAAAAACCATTTCCAAAACACGCACCGTCTCATCCATATTGCCCTGCGAACGGGCAGAATATGCCCACTGCATATACAGTTCGGCTTTATTAGCGGTTTTGGCCTGTGATATAAATGTTTCCAAAGTATCGAACCGCCCCTCATCAGCCAGAAGTTGAGTGCCATAACCATAAAGGTCATGGCTTTCCGGTAAAGATACCAAACCTTTTCTGATACGCTCAAAGGCACCAGAAATATCGCCCACTTTTCGCAAGGTATCAGCCATCCATAAAATTCCTTGAGAATAATTATTGACAATGCGCCTCGTTGCTTCATCTTTATAAATAGTCGAATCGGCAATTCCTCTGTATTCATATTCTTCTTCATACATTCGGCGAGATTTTTCGTAGTCGATCTGATTAAGCGCCTTAACAGGAGTATATTGATAAACCATTCCTTGAAGAATCAAAATACTATCCATTGGTTTTCCCATGAATTTTCTATTACTGCCCGGTGTTGTAACCGAAATATGAATCGGCCGCCTGTTTTGATTTTGCTTGATAATTTCATCGATGACTTGGTCCTGTAAACGATGCACAGTTCCGTCTTGTGCCTGATATGGTCTGAGATGATCGATCTCGGCATCGCTCCATCCGATCGGAACACCATGGTATTTCTTCAATTGCTTAATATACCAGGGGGCATTGGCCAGCGAAAGGTTAACCGTTTTTACATCTTTTCTGATTCCGTACACTTCCTGAATACACCAGACCGGAAACGTATCATTATCGCCGTTGGTAATAAAGATGGCATCTTCCTCGCATGGTTTCAGTAGATTGTGGGCATAATCATAAGGCATATAATTTCGGGATCGATCATTAATAAAATAATTTGTACTCAGCGGAGCTATCGGCATCAAAACCAAAAGGGAGCTTAATCCAAAAGCTGTTTTTTGAACTGTTGGTGCATAATTTTTAAAACTGTCTTTTAACAAAGCCATCAAACCGGCAATCCCGAGTCCAATTGCCATCCCAAAAAATATAAATCCGGCCGTATAAAAATAATCCCGATCCCTGACCTCAAGATAATCCTGACCGGTTACAGGATGTTGCCGAGTCCCATCGGCGAAGTTCATATAAAGAACAATTCCGATAGTACATATCACAGTCATCACAAAAAATGGTAGACCTACAGACGGCTTTCTTCGTATCGTTTCCCAGATACCAAAAAGACCGAGAATAAATGCAATAAAAAATCGTGATCCATTAAAACCAAACTGTTCCTTAAAAAATCGCCAGAAACCCATTCGACGATAATCGCCGAATTGATTTTCCCATTCGCCCCTTCTTTTGAACATTCGAGAAGTCATGGTTTCAGAACCATACTGCTTACGTTCCAGATAACCAACCATAGCTGTTAGTGATTCCGAGGGGCTGTTTTGGTCTATCGATGGATTTAGCGCCGACCTGACCGGAATATAACCATGCACCGAATAACCAATAATAGCCAGCAGAATAATTGCCAGAGCTGTTTTCCAACTCTTATCCTTCAGGAAATATCCCAGCCCAATTATTGCCACCGCACCAACACAAAGACCATAAACAAACGGCCAGAACCCCAGCATTATCATTGAAATCGATCCCAGAGCAATAACCATTGACCAGTTCAGATATCTCCACAAAAAACCGAATAAAGCTATTACCGATATTACCGTTAGAGTCTTAAAGGCGATGTATGGATCAAAAGTGCCGAAAAATTCACCCAGTCCTATTAACAGTACCGGCGCAAGAGAATAAATCGCCACTATTAGCTGTTGTTCGGATTCGGTTTTCGAACTGTTTTTGATCTTAAATCTTTGTATTAGCAGGTAGACTCCCCAGATTAACAGGCCAACTAGTCCAATCCATCCGATTTGCATTCCTCCCAATGATTTGACATTTGAAGATAACCCGGACCCACTGAAACGCTGCATCAGATTATCAATTAAAACAAAATAAAATGAGTAGAGTGCAATCAGATAAAGCCCCAATGAGATAATTGCCGCCTTTGCCACTTTGCCAAACTGAAGCAAATGGAATAGAAATAGTACAAATATAATTAAAACGGTCAGATAAAATGGAACCTCATCCGGTTTTGATGATAATCTGAAGATAAAATACAGTTCCACCAGAAAAAATGTTGAAACCAGCATCCAGTGTCGATTGGTAGCCTCTTTTCTCAGAATAAAATATAAACCGATAGCCGGAACAATGGCAAATAGAGTCAAATGAATTCCCACACCCAAAATAGCCAAAAACAGCTCCAGAAGCATCGCCCGTGATCCGGAAATTCTTCCCTGATTATCAAAATACTTCAAAGCGAGCCAGTAAATTGCCAGCATAAGAGCCATAGTTGGAGCATACACTTCAGCTTCAACCGAATTGGCCCAGTTCGTGCTTGAAAAGGCAACAAATAAGGCCCCGGTAAAACCGCCAATATAAATTATTATCCGATTATACAAATCATTCGATTTCTCAAACCAAAATCGAATCAGGCGAACTATTATCAAATATGCAAAAGTGGCAGTAAATGCCGAAGTCAGAATTGATAATAGATTTATCCTGACGGCAATATCAGCCGCCAGAGGCAGAATTGCAAATATTCGACCCATAATAATATACAGCGGCGACCCGGGCGGATGAGCAACTCCCAGTATATAAGAGCATGCAACAAATTCTCCGCAATCCCAGAATGAGAATGTCGGCGCCATCGTCATAAAATAAACTACAAATGAAATGGCAAAAACCACCGAGGCGATTATTGCGTTTATTCTATCGAATTTCACGAAGTTTTTATCGGGCGAATTAACAATATTCAATCTTTCCTCGATCTATCAAACAGGTTGTAAACATATTAAATTGTTGTCTCACCAAGTCGTTAACTTATTATACAAAACCGCTTTGCAATATAGCCATTTTTTTTAAATTGTCCAGCACGATTTATTGGAGAAAATGCTGGTATCAATTGACAATTTTCGTCTTTTTATTATAATAACACAGTGAGATCTGGGATTACGTCATTATAAATAGTCAAGACAGATATATTTAATTTTTGACCGCGCCATATATCGGCTATGTAACGTCGGAGGAAGCAAATGCGACTTCGCTGGAGTAAATATCTTAAAACTTTACTATCAACTTGTTTACTTTTAGGATTGGCAATGCCGG
>JAQBFG010000267.1:0-16088 GCA_032123495.1 Candidatus Zixiibacteriota bacterium
GTTGGCGGTTGCATCAGACAGTCATTCCAATATGTACGGTGGTCACGGATGTCTCGGAACACCGGTAGTCCGCACCGACGCCGCCGCTATCTGGGCGACGGGCAGAACATGGTGGCAGGTACCGCCGATCGCCAAAATTAATTTGGTTGGAAAACTGAAAAAAGGTGTCACCGGTAAAGATGTTATTATTGCACTATGCGGATATTTCAACAATGACGAAGTTCTCAATCATGCGCTTGAATTTATCGGCGATGGTATCGCGCAGCTTTCGATCGATCAACGGCTGTCGATTGCAAATATGACCACTGAATGGGGTACGCTTGCTGGATTGTTCCCATGCGATGAGGTAACTATAAACTGGCTTAAAGCTCGCGCTGAGTTTGTTGCGAAACGTGGTTTGGCCGGGGTCCCATCGGACGAAGATGGCAATGGTACTCACCCTCGTCTCAATGAAAAACGGATTCAGGAATTAATTGATAATCCGCTTCAAGCCGATGATGATGCTTTTTATGCAAGTGAGATCACCATTCATCTTGATTCGGTGCAACCATATATCGCCGGACCGGACAATCTTAAAACGACCGCCACCGCTCTTGAGATGAAAGCGACCGGTATGAAAATAAACAAGGCTTATCTGGTCTCATGTGTCAACAGCCGGGTTGAAGATATTGCCGAAGCGGCCGCTGTTGTTAAGGGCAAAAAAGTCGCCGACGGTGTTGAATTTTACATGGCTGCCGCCTCCAGCGAGGTGCAGGCCGAAGCTGAAAAACGAGGCGATTGGCAGGCACTTCTTGAAGCCGGCGCGATTTCGCTTCCGCCCGGATGTGGACCGTGTATCGGACTCGGTCAAGGTCTGCTCGGCGACGATGAAGTCGGCATCTCGGCCACTAATAGAAATTTCAAGGGGCGGATGGGTTCCAAATCGGCCAAAGCATATCTTGCTTCCCCAGCGGTTGTGGCCGCTTCAGCTATTGCTGGTAAATTTGATGTTCCTGATGAATTTGAAGATACGGCGATCAAAGCGGAGCGAAAAGTTTCAGGACGAGCAACCAAAGTACCAGGCATGGTAAAAATCTTAGAAGGTTTCCCGGAAACAATTGAAGGTGAGTTAATCTTCTGCCATCAGGATAATCTAAACACCGATGGTATTTTCCCCGGTAAGTATACCTATATCGACGATTTCACGCCAGAACAACAGGCTGAAGTGGCTATGGAAAACTATGATCCCGATTTTGTCAAACTTAGCAAAAAGGGTGATATTCTGGTTGGCGCATTTAATTTCGGTTCCGGCAGTTCGCGTGAGCAGGCAGCGACAGCACTGAAATATCGCGGGATTCAACTGCTTTTCGCTGGATCATTTTCTGAGACATACAAACGTAATGCTATCAACAACGGTTTTCTGGTAATTGAGATTCCAAAACTTGTTAATGATTTAAAAGTAGCTTATGGCGAAAATAAACTGACGGTTCGAACCGGAATTGATGTCAAGATCGATTTCGCAAAATCGACTGTGTTCGCCGATGGTGTTGAGTATATTATCGGCCCGGTTGGTACCGCCGCGCAGGAGTTAATAATTATCGGCGGTCTGGAAAACTGGGTTAAAGAAAATATGGGTTAGTAAGTTATCCGTAAAATGCCAATAAATTAAACGTGCCGGTCCGCCAAGTCCGACACGTTTTTCGAAAAAACAAACCTGCATCTATTTAGAATGGATACAGGTTTTTTATTATTCATACCGTAACGTCTCCACTGGATTGACCCGCGCCGCTTTGATTGCCTGATATGCTATGGTTAGCAGTGCAATCATCAGAGCTATTATCGCAGAGAGAACAAAATTCACCCAACTGATATCAATTCGATAAGCAAAATTTCCAAGCCAACTATCCATTGCATAATATGCCATTGGCCAGGCAATAACATTGGCAATAACAATCAACGCCAGAAATTGTTTTGTCAGGAGCCCCATAATACCCATAGTAGTTGCACCAAGTACTTTTCTAATTCCTATTTCTTTGGCACGCCGCTGCGACGAATAAACCGACATCCCAAAAAGGCCGAGGCAGGCAACTATTATCGCCAGAACGGTGAAGAAGGATGCAATCCGGCCCAATCTCTCATCCGATCCGTATAAACTTCCAAATGACTCATCCAGAAAATAGAAGTTAAAAGGTTGCTCGGGTGCCAGCCCACTCCATTTTTTCTCCAAAAGGCTCAGCGTATTGGCCATATTGTCGGCATCGATTTTTGCCATAACTATATATAACTGATCCGGCCTATTACCTATTAATTGAGGTTCAATTTTATGATAGAGCGAAGTCTGGTGAAAATCTTTAACGACACCTATAACGGTACGTGTCACTGACATTTCTCCATCAGTCGTTCGATTAACTTGCCTGATAGTTTTTCCGAGCCCATTATCCCAGCCGAACTCTTTAACAGCCGTTTCATTGATAATAACCGAATTGGCATTATCCGCGGCAAGATCGGCAGAAAAATTCCTACCGGCTACTAATTCCATTCCTATGGTCGGTATAAAATTATAGTCAGCATCCAGAAAATGCATCTTCTGATCTTCATCTATGGAAAATCCCTCAGGATAATATTTCCCCATCATGATACTTTTTCCAGGAACATTTGATGACGCGGCGATGGACAACACCCCTGGCACATTGGATAGTTCTTTCATGAAAGAGTCCAGCGATTGTCTGATAGATTCATTTGTTTCCGGAAAGACTATTACATGTTCATCCTTAAAACCAAGATTTTTATTTTTGGTGTAATCAAGTTGCTGATAAATAATAATTGTCCCGATTACAAAAACAATGGATAGCGTGAATTGAAACACGGTTAATATATTGCGTAGATTAGACTTGGCGCCGCCAGCACCGACAAAAGACCTGAGGACTCGAACCGGTTGGAAGGAAGAGAGGACTATGGCCGGGTAAATACCGGAAAACAGTCCTACCACAAGAGCAAGCCCGCCCAAAAATAAAATGTTCAATGGCCTTTCCAATACGCTCAAACTCAATTCACGTTCCATAAGTGCATTAAAGAAGGGAAGGGCCAATTCCATTAGTATGATGGCCATAATTATGGCCAAAAAACTTAGAAACACGGTTTCTCCGAGGCATTCTCGAACCAATTTGATTCTGCCTGCTCCCAGCGCTTTTTTTATTCCTATTTCTTTGGCTCTTATGGTGGAATGGGCGGTTGCAAGATTTACAAAATTTATGCTGGCAATTAAAAGCACTGCCAGGGCCAGAGCACCCATAAGATAGACAAATTTGATACTCCCCTGACCCGATAATTCATGTTGAAGATCCGAATATAAATGAATACGCTCCAATGGCTGAAGGAAAAACTCCGTTGAACCATTGAATTCCTTTAGTCTGGCACCAAGATGTTCGTCAATCAGCGAAGGGAACTTTGTCTCCAGAGCTTTATAATCGCAGCCTTCCTGGAGCAAAAGATAAGTATATAGACCCATGTTTTCCCAAGAATTCATTTCTTGTGCATCAATTGAATAACGGGTTTGTAGAGAGGTTAGCATATCAAAAGTAAAATGTGAATTCCGTGGAATATTTTTAATGACACCGGTTACCACATAATCGCCATCATTAATCAATTTAAGGGTCTGCCCAAGAGGGTCTTTATCACCAAAATATTTCCTGGCTATATCCTCGGTAATTACAACTGTATATGGGGCCAAAAGAGCAGTCTCGGGGTTTCCTTTGATCATCGGAAATGTAAAAACAGAAAAAGTAGATTTGTCCGCCATAAAAATCTTTTTTTCAAAAAAGATTTTATCCTCATATTTGACAGCCACCTGCCCAATACTCATAATTCTCGCTGCATCAATTACTTCGGGATATTCTCTAACCAGAGCCGGGCCGGCAGGATACATCATAATTGGAGTTCGTATTTTAAAGCGACCAAAATCAGCATCCTGACAAATACGGAAAATCTGATCATTCTTTTCGTGATACCGATCATAGCTAAACTCATCCTGCACCCATAGCAAAATTAAAACACAGCAGGCCATACCAACCGCCAGACCAGCAATATTGATTAATGAATATTCCTTTTGCCTGATAATGCGCCGGATAATTATCTTGAAATAATTTTTGAACATATCTTTTCCCTCATCATTTATTCGTACCTTAGTGTATCCACCGGGTTTGCCCGCGCCGCCTTATATGCCTGATATCCGACAGTTGATAAGGCCAGTGCTAGAGCAAGTAAACCTGTAAAAAGAAAAGTGCCCACACCGACGTCTACCCGCGCCACAAAATATTGCAAAATATCATTGGTAAGCATATAAGCCAGTGGCCAGGCGATAGCGTTTGATATTATAATAAGTATAACAAATTCTTTTGAGAGCATATTAATAATACTGACAATCGATGCTCCCATAACTTTTCTGATACCAATTTCCTTGGTTTTCTGTTCGGCGGTAAATGCGACCAATCCAAATATTCCCAAACAACCCATTGAAATGGCAAGGAGAGCCAATACAAAGAAAATAGTTGTCATTCCTTTCAGGTCTCCATATCCTGCCTCAACTTCATCAATTAAAAAAGAATAATCAAAATATACACCGGGTAATGTGGTCTCCCATAATTGTTTAATACTCGCCGCAGATTCTTTTGTATTGTCGGGCCGAATTTTGACCGCAAGTGTTTTCCATTTCTCAGGATTGAGTATTACCACCGCTCGATTGTTTTGGCTATAACTTTGCGTCGATCCAAAAAAATCTTTAACGACCCCAACAACTTCATAAAAACCATCACTACGGTAAAATTTGTGGCCAATCGGATTGTCCAGCTTCAAATATGCAACCATCGATTCATTTATAACCAGCGAATGGTTTTCATCTCGTTCGATATCGGGAGAAAATTCGCGACCCCGAATAATCTCAAGTCCAAATGTAGAGAAGAAATTATAGTCAGTAAAGTATGTTCGAGCTGTAATCATCTCTTCATCTTTACGTTCTTCGGTAGGAAAGAAAGCATAATTTGAATATGACTGTTTCCCGGGCGGGGAATTAACTGCCGTTACCGCCAGAGCAACACTTTTGCCTTCTAAATCATTTTTCATTAGTCGGCAATTTTCTACTGCTTTGTCGCCTCTGAAATTAAGCAATAGTACATTGTCCTTGTCAAAACCCATATTCATTGAAGTCATAAAATCGACCTGACGGTACATAACGATTGAGCAGCAGATAAAAAATACAACAATAGTGAATTGAAAAACGACCAATCCCCGTCTTAAAATCGACTTGGATGATTTCATATTCATTCTGTTTTGAAGAATTGAAAATGGCTTGAATCGGGATAGGTACAGCGCCGGATAAAATCCGGCCATAATGCCAACAACTATTGTCAGACAAACCACCATAAATATCATAAGCGGACTGTTATAAAAGTCAACCATTGCCTCTCGGCCCAATAGTTCACGCATTCCCATCCACTTTAAAAAGATTTCGTACAGAATCAGCCCCACAATAACAGATATGGCGGTTATAAGAATTGATTCACCCAAAAACTGTTTAATAAGATGCCATCTCTTTGCCCCCATAACCTTGCGCATCCCAACTTCTTTCATCCGCTCCGCCGATCTGGCGGTCGAGAGATTTATAAAATTGGCTATCGCCAAAAGAAGAATAAATCCAACCGTTACACTCACCTCAATGATGAATGATAATTCTCCATGAGGCCCCAGGTCACCATTTCGGCCAGAGCCATAAGTACTGAAATAAATATCTTTAAGCGGTTGCAGTTCAAATGAAAATTTTGGCGCCTGTTTTTCACTGAAATATTTGCCAACTATTCCGGAAATTTTGGTTTCAACTTCTGACTTTTCGGCATCTTCCGTTAAAAGCAGATAGGTAAAATCATCTCCAAACCGATAATTAAGGACTCCTCCCGTTTGATCCCATGATTGGGTATCCTCGCCAATACTTTCAAGACTGGCGTAAGAAACAATAAATTCGCAATATATTTGTGTGTTCTCATGGATATCTTCCAAAACTCCAGTTATATGACAAATCAGATTTTCGTTGAATCGAACCATTTGTCCCATTGGATTTTCATCGGGAAAGAATTTTTTTGCAGCTTTGTCGGTAATAAGAACTGAATATGGCTCTTCCAGAACCTTATCAGGATCACCCTGTACCAAGGGCAAGGTAAAAACATCAAGAAAATCTGAGTTGGCACACAATACATTTCCTTCGTGTAAAAAACCTCGTCTTACCGATTTTTCTTTATCAGAGATATAGCTTTCGGCGCCTACTTTCAGATCAATATTACCAAGCACTCTAAAAACCGCGGCATGTTCTATTTCCGGGATTTCAGACTTTAGAGCGGCACCCAATGGAGACATCAGTCGGGATGTGTATGTTAGTGTATCTGCCGAACGGTATGTACCATTAACCCTATAGATTCTCTCTTTATTTTGGTGGCTATCCTCAAAACTGAGTTCGTAGCTAACATGCCCCATAACCATTAAACAAATTGCCAGAGCTGTAGCCAGCCCAAAAATATTAATTGCTGTATAAAGTTTTTGTTTGGTAAAAATCCGCAAGGCGACTTTGAAATAATTTTTAAACATTCTCTGACTCCAGCTTATTCATACTTCAATGTTTCCACCGGGTTAGTCCGGGATGCCTTAACTGCCTGAAAACTAACGGCAAGTAACGTAATTACTAGTGCCATTACTCCGGATATTATATAAATTGACCATCCAATATTGGTCTGAAAGGCGAAACCTTCGAGCCAATTATTTATGGTAAAAAAGGCTATCGGCCATGCAATAAAACTGGCTATAATTGTTAGCGTCACGAATTCCCTGGATAAGAGACTAATTAGCCCAAAAGCCGAGGCGCCAAAAACTTTGCGAATTCCAATTTCTTTGGTTCGCTGTTCGGTTATAAATGATGCCAGCCCGAATAATCCGAGACAAGAAATGAAAATAGCCAGAAATGCAAACGATGAAAAGATATGGCCCATTCTTTGTTCTGATCCATACAGATTATCAAGCGCTTCACTGAATAATTTGTATTCAAAAGGATAATCCGGGGCATACTTTTTCCAAACCGATTCCATAAAACTAATCGTCGCCGTTATATTTTCCGGATGAAGACGAAAACTAAGATGATCATTGGCATAAGGATGCAAATTTACAATCAATGGATCAATTTCGTAATGAAGCGATCGTGAATGGAAATCCTTAACAACACCTACAATCGTACCTGATTTGTCATACAGAGAGAATCGAGCACCCAAAGCCGATTTATTTGTCAATCCCATAACCTTCACGGCAGCTTCATTAACGACAAAACCTGATTCTAAATCTGATGGAAATTCACGTGAATAAAATCTGCCTTCGGCCATCTCCAATCCAAATGTTTGTTGGAAATCATGATCGGCATATATAATTTCTACTCTTACCTTTTCGTCCGGATTTTTTCCATCCCAATTGACCTTATATGTTGATGATTCGCATTTGCATGGCAATGTGCCGGTTATTGATCCGGTTTCAATACCGGAGTATTGCGATAGCTCCTCGAATGCCGGAGCAATGTTAATTATTTCATCTACTGTTGTTTTTAAATAAATAATATTATCTTTTGAATATCCCAGTTCAGCCGTCTTCATAAATTGCAGTTGCCCCTGAATAGCAAAAGTGAAAAGTATTAAAATGATAGAGAGGCTCAGCTGACAGACAACAAGAATTTTCCTTAATGAAGAACGCGATACCTTACTTTTTAAAAGAGTATTTTTTAAAGCATCGACAGGATTAATAGCCGAGAAATATATTGCCGGAAAAATACCTGCCAATAGACCCGTAAACAAAGTAATCCCGAATATCCATCCCCAAAAAGCGGCATTACCGGCTAATCCGAGAAACAGATTTTTGTCGGTAATGCTGTTAAAAGTTGGCAGAAATATCTCTACACAGAGAACTGATATTATAACAGCCGCAACGGCCAAAAGAATTGACTCAAATACGAATTGCCTAATAATACTTGATCTATATGCCCCTAAGGTCTTCCTGACACCTATTTCGCGGGCTCTTTTAACTCCACTTGCAGTGGTCAGATTAATAAAATTGAGACAGGCCACAACCAAAACTGTAAATGCAATTATGGAAAAAATATAGACATTGACTATTGGTCCGCCATCTCCATTTACATTATACAAATAGATATCCGCCATCGATTGAAGGTGAATAGTCCTTCTGTTTTCCGGAGAATGCGAATCATAGATATCATTAATCTTTTGATTCACAGCGACCAAATCAATATCTTTTTGAGAGAGAACAAAATTATAATGAGAAAAATCTTCCCAGTTTTCTAAATCCACACCCCAAAGCTCATTTAAGAATCCAAAATTCACAACGAAATCAAAATCGAAAGTGGATGGTTGCGGAATATCCTTAAGAACGCCGGTGACATAAAAGTCAAACTTGTTATCAAGATTAATTATTTCGCCAATCGGGTTTTGATCACCAAAATATTTTTTACACGATTCCTCGGTAAGCAATATTGATCTGGGTCCATTAAGAGCAGTCGCCGGGTCACCCTTTATCAGAGGAAATGAAAATATATCAAGAAAGCTCGGGTCAGTTAAACTCAGTCTGTTATTTGAAAAGCTTTTTGTTTTATATTTTACCAGTCTTTCACCAATATTTCTAAAACGGGTGGCATTAATTATTTCGGGAAGTTCCTCTTTTAAAGCCCCGGCAAACGGAGGAGATGTGACTTCTGAACTTTCCTCGACGACTTGATATATCTGATCTCCCCTTGCATGGTAATTATCATAACTCAACTCGTCAACAACCCAAAGCATGATTAAAATACAACAGGCCATACCAATGGCCAGGCCAGCGATATTTATTATTGAATAAGCTTTCTGTCTGAGAATATTTCTTAAGGCAACTTTAAAATAATTTTTTAGCATCCTCTAATAACCTCTTAGTCTAATCAACAATCCATCCATCTTTTAGATTAACGATACGATTGCCATAGCCAGCATTTATTTCCGAATGAGTGACCTGAATAATTGTAGTCCCGTTATCGTTAAGCTTTTTGAAAAGCTCCATTATTTCTTTTCCCTGTTCAGAGTGAAGATTCCCGGTCGGTTCATCGGCAAGAATCAATTTGGGGCTGGCAATAACGGCACGGGCAACGCCAATCAGCTGCTGCTGTCCGCCAGATAACTGATTGGGGAACAGGTCTTTTTTGCCGACTATCTGAAACTGGTCAAGAATATCACAGACCATACTTTTGCGTTGAGCGGATTTTATTTTTTTATAGAGAAGCGGCATCTCCAGATTTTCATAGACCGTCAGTTCATCGATGAGATGATAACTCTGGAAAACAAACCCGATATGCTCTTTATATATATTAGCCCGTTTCTTTTCCTTCAAAGAGTGAACCTCTTCATCAAGAAAATAGTATTCGCCTTCCGAAGCAGTATCGAGCATACCAATTATATTCAGAAGAGTTGATTTTCCGGCACCGGACGGTCCCATTATTGTAATAAACTCACCCTTTTCTATATCCAAATTTATTTTACGAAGGACATAGGTATTAACATATCCGGTACTATAAAATCTGGATATCCCCTTTAGTTTAATCATATTTTCCCCAAAACTATTAATAAAATCATTTTATTCTTTTTTAAATGTAGCTCACTCTACTCATATTTTAATGCTTCAATCGGATTGGATCTAGCCGCTCCTGTCGCTTTAAAAAAGATCGTAAGAAATGCAATTATAAGAGTACCGACACCGGCAACAAAAAATACCGACCATTCAATATTAACGCGATACGCAAAATCCTGGAGCCATCGGTTCATAGCGAAGTAAGCAATCGGCCAGGCAATCAAGTTTGACAGTCCAACCAGAAGCATAAATTCTTTAGACAGAAGATTTATTATGCCGGGGATAGTTGCACCGAGAACTTTTCTGATGCCTATCTCTTTTGTACGTTGTTCGGCCGAATAGGTCGCCAAACCAAAAAGTCCAAGGCAGGAAATCATTATTCCCAATATGGCAAAATAGCTAAAGATTACTCCAAGTCTTTCTTCACTCCGGTAAAGACTATCAAATTCGTCATCCAGAAAGCTGTATTCATATGGAAAGGCGGAAACAAAATTATTATACACATTTTCTATATTTGCCAATGTGGTTGGAATCTCTTCGGACACAATCTTAATGGCCATAAATTCGTACCATTCAGGAATCACAAACAGTGCCAGCGGTTCAATTTTTAAATTAAGCGGGTGATAATTAATATCCTTCATGACGCCAATAATCGTTGTATTAAATGGGCCGGTTTTTCCGATAGGATCTTCTATCCCCATCATATTTATAGCTGTTTCATTAAGAATAATGCCGCTGGTATCGCTTATAATTTCTTTGGAAAAAAATCTTCCATCAAGAAGAGCAATGTCGAAAGTTTTATCAAAGTCATAATCAACCGAAACCATAAACATCAGCATCTTTGTACTGTCATAATTGCCTTCCCATTCAAAGGCATCTGCACTTCCACCCATCTGAACACCAAGCTTATTTGACGTAGCGGTTACACTTTCAACATTTGGATCTTCCAATAAACTGTTTTTAAAGGCATCAAATTTTTCACCGAGAGTTTTATTCATTGGAATCAAGACTATATTCTCTTTATCAAATCCCAATTTTTTATTCCGCATAAAGTCCAGCTGGTTAGAAACCAGAATGGTACACACAATTAGTATAATTGAAAGTACAAATTGGGCGGTCACCATTACTTTTCTAAAAATAGGTGAACCGGATTTGCCAATTCCTTTCAAAACTCTGGCCGGTTTAAATGATGATAAAAATAAAGCTGGATAAATCCCCGACAGTAATCCGGTAATTAAAGCCAGGCCACCCAGCGCCAGAAATAAATTATTATCCAAAAGCGCCAGATGTAGTTGTTTGCCGGAGAGGTTATTAAATATCGGGAGTAATAATTCTGTAAGGGCAACTGCAAAAAACAGAGCCAAAAATGAAAATATTACTGATTCTCCCAGAAACTGCATTCCAATATTATTTCGACTCGCCCCAACCACCTTTCTCAACCCTATTTCTTTGGCTCGTTTTATTGACCGGGCGGTCGATAAATTCATAAAGTTCATACAGGCAATCAAAAGAACAAAAATTGCTATGGTTGAAAATATATATATCTGCGTTATTGAACCATCGCCGTTGAGACCATATAAATGAATGTTCCCAAAAGGTTGTAAGTACAAAAATATATCACTATCCCGGTTATGTTCGGGAAGGTAACTATAAAGTCTCTTATTGATATCCGCAATTACGGCGGCATCATTTAATAAAACAAAAGTTTGATATCCAAAACTGTTCCAGTCTTCTAAAAATTTATCACCTTCTTTTTCGGTGAGAGTCGCAAATTGTGTAATAAAATCTTCATTTAAGAGACTATTGTCAGGAATATTTTCGATTATTCCGGTGACGGTCAGATCATAAAGATTATTAACCGTCAAGACCTCTCCAATTGGATTTTCCAATCCAAAATATCTTTCTGCCGTCTCTTGAGTAACAACCACAGAATTCGGACTGCTAAAAGCTGTTTTATAATCACCCGTTATAAAAGCAATGTCAAAAATCTCAAATAATGAAGGGTCCGCAAAACCAAAGTTTTCTTTGGTTAATCTATCTTTATACTTTGTTAAAATACTGCTTCTTCTTGGGTGGTATCTGGCAAAATTCTTTATTTCCGAGAACTCATCTTTTAGGGCCGGACCCAGCGCCGGCGGCGTAGCCCTGTGATTACGCATTTGCCCCGACTGGTCATATCGAATATTAACTCTGTAAATATTATCCAAATTGCTATGATATCTATCCCGATTGTACTCATCCTGTACCCATAGTAAAATCAGAATACAGACGGTCAATCCGACAGCCAGCCCAAATATATTTATAAACGAATAACCTTTATGCCGGACAATATTCCGAAAGGCTATTTTGACGTAGTTTTTAAACACGGAATTGCTCCTGAATATTTTCGGTGACAATACTGCCGTCAAATAAGTGAACAATTCTATGCGCCCGTTCGGCATAGGCCGGAGAGTGGGTTACCATAATTATTGAAGTCCCAGCGGCGTTAAGCTCGCCCAAAATCTGCATCACTTCATCGCCGTTTTTGGAATCGAGATTTCCGGTCGGCTCATCGGCCAATATCAATTTCGGTTTGGCTACCACCGCTCTGGCCACCGCCACACGCTGCTGTTGTCCACCCGACAACTGCTGTGGAAAATGATTTTTGCGTGGAACGATCTGCATTTTTTCCATCGCTTCGGTCACCCGTTCTTTGCGATCCGATGAGGGAACATTAAGATATAAAAGAGGCAGTTCGATATTTTCATAAACGGTCAGCTCATCAATCAGATTAAAGCTCTGAAAGACAAAACCTATATTATTCTTGCGGATATTAGCACGCTGTTTTTCGGTATATTTTGAAACTTCTTCGCCAACAATATGATATTCTCCACTGGTTGGATTATCGATCATACCGAGAATATTCATCAAGGTCGTCTTGCCGCACCCGGACGGTCCCATCACCGAAACAAATTCACCGTCGGCAACTTCGAAATTCACATTATTTAATGCTGTCGTTTCAACCTCTTCGGTCATATGGATCTTGGTAAGATTTACTGTCTTGATCATCTGAATTTTCTCCAATTATTCTAAAATTATTATTTTTAGTTTTATTCTATTTTAATTTGTCAAAATCAGTTTATCATTATCGCCAAAGTTATCATAACTGGAGGTAATCACCTTTTCGCCCGGTTCCAACCCCTCCAGAATTTCAAGAGCCAGAGGGTTCTGCCGTCCCGCTTTGATATCCCTCTTAACAGCAAAACCTTCTGACTCATCGAGAACATAAACCCAACGTCCACCAGTTTTCTGATCAAATCCACCTCTCGCTAATAGAATCGCTTCACCCGGATCGCCCAATTCAAGACGAATGCGAAGTGTCTGTCCGCGCCTGATATCAGGAGGTGTGTCACTCACAAAATTCATATCAACCCGAAATCTCCCCTCTCGGACTTCCGGGTCGACTTTGCGCACCTCAAGTTTGTATTTTTTCCCGCTTAATTCAAATGACCCGGCTTGTCCATTATCAACCCGTGCGATATAATGTTCATCAATATCAGCCCGCACTTTGAAACCATCGAGAACATCGATCTTGCCGATCCGTTCACCCATCATTTTTAGCTCACCGATCTCAGCATTTAATGAGGTCAAACGCCCGGAAATTGGGGCCTTAATAAAGAGGTTTTCGAGGTTCTGCTTTACTATTCCAAGATTATTATGAATCCGTTCAACCGAGGCCTCCAACTGACTTATTTGAACGGTCCTAAAAATTGAATCCTGCTTTTGTTTTTCTATTGTCAGCGCCCTTTTATCAAGAAGATAATTGTAGCTATCCTTAGATTGATCAAAATCTTCCTGGGAAATCAGGTTCTTTTTTATAAGTTTTATATTTCTATCAAATGCCCGTTTTTCTTTGACAATATCAAATTCAAGCTCCAGAAGCTGACTTCTCAGAGACAGACTGTTTTGTTCCATCGCCAAACGGGTATTGCGAAGATTATTATTCTGCTCAAACAGATTTGCCTCGCGGTACATGATATCAAGAAGAAGATTAGTGTTTGATAATTTTAAAATCGTATCGCCGACATTTACCAGATTGCCGGATTCAAGGAATATCTTTTCAATCCGCCCACCTTCAATGGCATCAAGAAAGACAGTTTTTATTGGCAGCACTGAACCAGAAATCGGAATAAACTCCTGAAACGGTCCTTCATAAACGGCTGAAATTGTGATTCTATCGCTGTTGACATTTAGTTTGGAACTTCTATCTCCAAACACAATCATATAAAAAACAATCGCAATAAATAATGTTGCAGCAGAAACCGTCGCTATCTTTTTCGGTGGCCATTTTTTCTTTTCTATTTGTCTATCCAAAATTTCTTCTCCGTTTTTTTCCAAAGAAAAGCAATAAACCTGCCAATCTTACAAATGCCGTCTATCTTACTCTTACGCCGGTTTTAATCTAAAGATTCTATGATTACCGTCCGTTTGCGAACAGCAACTGTCCGTTTACGGACAGAAAGTCTAAATTTCTTATCGGAGAAAATATTATATTGTAATGGCCAAAAGCAGAGATTAATATTTTTGAAACCGGAGAGGAGAAACCTCGTTAAGATAATAGGAGATTTTTTATATGATTACTATTCGCAAATATCAAAAAAAGGATTCAATTGAGGTAGGAAGATTAATTGCCGACACATTTAAAAAATATAATCTTTCCTACGCATCACCTGAAGATCAGCAAAAACTATTAGGTCCTTTTCGGCATGCACGATCAAATAACGAATCGCATAAAAAAGGAATTGCAAAAATATTAACGGCTCCGATGATATTTGTGGCAGTACAAGACAAAAAAGAAATAGTCGGAGTTTTGCGTGGTAGCAAAGAGAAAATGCAGAGTCTTTTCGTCTATGGAAAAACTCATCGAAAAGGAATAGGTCAAAAGCTGGTACAGCGGTTTGAGAAAGAGTGCCTTTCACAAGGTTCTAATTTGATACGATTGATGGCTACCATTTATGCTACTCCCTTTTATCAAAAAATGGGTTATAAAAAAACTACCGGTATCAGAGTAATGAATTGTTTCGAAGGCACTGGTTTGAAATATCAGCCAATGAAGAAAGTAATTTGAAGTACTAGTTGCTCAATTTATCCGGCACATTTCATATCTTTAGTTGAATCTGGCAAGTATGGAGCATTTTTTGCGATACTATACTCTTTAGATAAATATGGAAATGGAAGAAAAATAAATATTAATATATAAAATTGCATTCAATGTTATTAATTGTTAAATTCATTGAAATAATTAGGGCGGAAATTTGTGACCAATAAAACCGAAAAGATACTTATAGTTGACGACAACGAGGATATTCTTCTCGCCGCAAAAATGCTTCTCAAACATCATGTTTCAGAAGTTCATACCGAGTCGAACCCCGAAAATATTCCAAAACTGCTTGCCGAAAATAGCTATGATGTCATCCTGCTCGATATGAATTTCACCCGCGATGTCAGCAGTGGCATGGAAGGATTTCATTGGCTGGAACAGATTCAAAAGCTAGATCCATCGATTGTCGTGGTTTTGATTACTGCTTATGGCGATACCGAAATGGCAGTCAAGGCGATCAAAGCGGGTGCGACCGATTTTGTTTTAAAACCATGGCAGAACGAAAAACTTTTGGCGACAATATCATCGGCGATAAATCTCCATAAATCCCGACTCGAGGTTGATAATCTGAAATCGCGTCAGAAACAGCTCTCGGCCGATATGGATTATGCTTTCCATGATTTTATCGGTGCCTGCGAGCCGATGAAAAAAGTTTTTGAGATAATCAACAAGGTCGCCCTCACCGATGCCAATATTTTGATTCTAGGCGAAAACGGAACCGGCAAAGAACTTGTAGCTCGTGCCCTGCATCGTAATTCCAACCGCGCCGATGAGATTTTTCTTGCCGTCGATATGGGTGCTATCAGTGAAACTATTTTTGAAAGCGAGCTTTTTGGTCATGTCAAAGGTGCCTTCACCGATGCCCGCGAGGACCGCGCCGGTCGGTTTGAGGTCGCTTCGGGTGGAACTCTTTTTCTTGATGAAATCGGCAACCTGCCGATAGCTTCGCAGGCTAAACTACTCGCCGTTCTGGAAAATCGTGAAGTAACACGGCTTGGGGCCAATATCGCCAAACCAATAAATATTCGTCTGATCTGCGCGAGTAATATGCCATTATCTGAAATGGTGACTTCGAACGATTTTAGGCAGGATCTGATGTATCGTATCAATACGGTTGAAATCAAACTTCCGCCACTTCGGGAAAGGTCGGATGATATTATCCTTCTGGCCGAACATTTTCTTGAAATTTACTGCCGCAAATATACGAAGGTATTAAAAGAGCTCAGCTCCGCCGCGCATAAGCGGCTTAAAAAATATTATTGGCCCGGAAATGTCAGAGAGC
>JAQBFG010000268.1:0-10270 GCA_032123495.1 Candidatus Zixiibacteriota bacterium
GATACAGTTGTGTTTTGTCATCCTTGGCGACCAGTATCAAACCGCTCGTGTTTTTATCGAGACGATGCACGATCCCGGCTCGTTCGGTTCCGCCCGCGCGAGATAGATTATCAGTATAAAACATCAGCCCATTCACCAATGTCCCGGTATAATGCCCCGCCGCCGGATGCGTCACCATCCCGGCCGGTTTATTAACAACTATTATATTATCATCTTCAAAAGCAATTTCAAGCCGGATATTTTCCGGTTCAACACTCGATTTTTCCATGGGGGGAATTTTGAAAACCAGCTTCTCCCCGCCTTTTAAGACCTGTTTCCGCTCGGCCAGTTTTCCATCAATAGTAATTTGTCCATTATCAAAAAGTTTTTGTGCTCGGCTGCGGGTCAAATCAATCTCTATAGTATTGCCAATTAATTTATCGAGCCGTTCGCCAGCTGCTTCAGGCGGCACCAGAAATTCGACAATTTCAAAGCTATTATTTTCTTCAGGATTATTCATAAGATTAAAATGAAATCATAAAGATTAACTATTACCGGTTGCAGTATGAACGATCCCGGCCATCTCTCCGACAGCGCGATCAAGACCGACCATCACCGCCCGCGAGATAATGGCATGGCCAACCGTGAACTCTTCAAAAATATCAAGATCACAAAGCGGACGGATATTCCGGTAATTCAGCCCATTTCCACAGTGCGGCGCCATCCCGAGTTTCGAGGCCAACTGTGCCGCCTGCTCCAACCGCTCCAGTTCTGCATCAACATCAGCTTTTTTTTCAGCCCGGGCATAATCCGAGCAATCAAATTCAACAATATTCGCTTTGCCGCGCGCAGCCGCTTTAACCTCATCAATCTCTGGTTTAATAAAATACCCGACACAAATACCGGCCGCTCTCAAATCATCTGCCGTTGAAGCAAAAAGATCACCTTTATCTATAACCGATGTCCCGGATAAAAACGGCATTAAAGTTACCTGATACGGTTTGACCTCTATCGCCCGCTCAACCAGCTCACTATCGGGGGCGATTTGTAAAGTCAATTTCGATTTCACCGTTTCTTTCAGAATATATAAATCACGGTCACGAACATGCTGCCGGTCTTCACGCAAATAACAATTGATTCCATCGGCTCCGGCCAATTCCGCCAGAACAGCGGCATGCGCCGGATCCGGTTCCTTAATATATTTCCGGTACCGCAGCGAGGCCACTAGATCGACTTTTATAGAAATTAAAGGCATTTTATCACCTGTTTTTTTTAAAAGCTATACTATCTGCAAACTCAATTCAACAAAAATTATAGATATGATTTCAGCGACTCAGCCAATCGAATAAAATCTTCTATACTTATCTGCTCGGCACGGCAATTTTTATCGAGATTTAAATCGCTCAAAACATCTCCAAGTATGTTTTTATCAACCTCCGGTAGCTGCGTCAAATTATTAACAAGCTGTTTCCTTCGATGTAAAAAAGATTGTCTGACAATTTTCTCGAAATAAACTCTATCTGATATTTGATAATTCTCTCTCGGTCTGAAAGTCATTGTCGAGGAAAATATCTTCGGTGGTGGGAAAAATGCTTTTGGCGGAATATCAAACACTGATTGAACATCAAATGCACACTGACAAAATATCGAAATCGGTGCCCAGCCCTTACTCTCCGGTTTTGATGCTATTCGCTGCGCCAATTCTTTCTGGGTGGTAATCACCGCCAGCGATATTTGTTTTTGATATTGTATCATCCAGTCAAGAAGTGGCGAGGTAATATCATACGGAATATTACCGATCAATTTGAATTTGCCATCAAAATATTTGCCCGGTTCAGTTTCGAGGAAATTTTGATTGATAATCGAAACATTTTCATAATTTTGAAATTTCTTTTCCAGATTCTCCATCAGGTCGCGATCGATCTCAAAACTAAATAGTTTTGCCCCGGTATCTGCAATCAGTTCGGTTAATGTCCCCCGCCCGGAACCGATTTCAAAAACTGTATCATCGCTATTTATTTCAAGCAGATTTACGATTTTTTTTACAACCTTTTTATCGGCTAAAAAAACCTGCGAGAATCTTTTTTTGGGATACCTACCCGGCATATAGTTTTAATTCCTTATCCGCCAAATGTCTCAACAAGACGGAAAAGTTTTTGGCAGTTTCGATCGGTATTTTTTTCTACTTCGGCCAGCTTTATTTTTTTAAGATCGGCAACTTTTTCGGCAACATATTTTACATAGGCTGGCTGATTTTGTTTTCCGCGAAACGGAACCGGCGCCAGATAAGGACAATCGGTTTCAATAAGAATATGTTCCAATGGAATCTCTTCGGCCACCAAAGCCATGGTCGCTTTACTAAATGTCACCACGCCGCCAATTCCTATATGGAACCCCAAATCAATCACCTCATACGCTTCATCAATTGTCCCTGGGAAACAATGAAAAACTCCGCCCGGTAATTGTGCGGCATAATCCTTAACGATCTCTACCGAGTCTTCGAATGAATCCCGGGTATGAATAACCACCGGTAGGTTTTTTTCTACCGCTATTTCCAATTGTTTCCTAAAAACATCCTTCTGAATATCCCTTGGCGACAAATCACGATAGTAATCAAGCCCAATCTCACCAACACCAACTATTTTTTTATTATCAAGCAGACGATAGATCTCATCTTCAACATTTTTATTATAGGTCGTCGCATCGTGCGGATGAATCCCAACTGTACCATAGATACAGTCGTGTTCTTGTGTTAATTTGGCCGTTCTTCGTGAAGATTCAAGATCGGCCCCGATATTAATTAAGGTATGAATACCGGATGCAACTGCGCTTTCGATAATTTCCAGACGACTATTATTAAAATCCTTAAAATCGAGATGGCAATGCGAATCTATCATCAGCCGATAGTTGCTCCCGATGGCAGATCATTTTCCAAAGTGACCAACGTCAATTTTTTGCCTTTTGACGCTGCCAGAAGCATACCGTTTGATTCTATTCCCATAATTTTGGCCGGTTTGAGATTTTTCACCACGATAATTTTTTTGCCAACCAGATCTTCGGGAGCATAATGTTTGGCAATACCGGCGACGATCTGCCTTTTTTCCGAGCCAATCTCTATCTGAATTTTCAGAAGCTTCTCAGCCTCTTCAATTTTTTCGGCTTCCAAAATTTCGGCCACAACCATTTTGACTTTGCCAAACTCTTTGATATCAATCAGCCCCTCAACACCATCTTTTTTCTTTGCTGATTTGGCTTCTTGTTTTCCCTCAGTTTTGGTTTTCTTTTCATCGATTCGCGGAAAAATCGAATTTTTTATTTTTATAGTCGAACCGGGTGTCAAAATATAAAAAGTACGGGCATCGGTATTGTTCATATCTTTTTGAGTCAAACCAAGCACCGAAAATATTTCCATCGTTTTGGTCGGCATCGTTGGATTCAGCATAATGGCAATAATCCGAATTACTTCGGCACAGGTGTAAAGAATCCCGCCCGCTTTCTTCTTTTCGCCATTTTTAATCATTTTCCAGGGAGCATTACTATCAAAAAAGCGGTTAGCCGACCGAACCAGATTCATGGTATCATCAATTACCGAACCGATCCTGAAATTATTGATATGATCTTCAACTTTTTCGGGTAGACTTTCAGCCTCGGAAATTAATTCCTGGACTCCTGTGGCACCATCGGTCGGCTCCGGAAGTTTCCCGTCAAAATTAGCCTCGATCATTTTGACCACCCGCGAAACAAGATTCCCCAGATCATTGGCCAGATCGCTATTATATTTGGTAATAAAGCGATACCTCTGGATATCGCCATCGGCGCCAAACGGATATTGAGTTAAGAGCAAATATCGTGTCGCGTCGGCACCAAACTGCTCGACCAGTTCAATCGGATCGATCTGATTCCCAAGCGTTTTTGACATCTTCTCGCCATCAACCGTAAAGAAACCATGCAGAAAAATCGTATTCGGTAGCGGCAGGTTCGCCGCCAGAAGCATCGCCGGCCAGAAAATACAATGAAACTTCAGAATATCTTTGGCCATCAGGTGGACCGTCTCAGCTTCGTACCACCACTTTTTCAAAAGCTCTTCATCACGCCCATAACCTATAGCAGTGATATAATTGGATAGGGCTTCCACCCAAACATAAACGACCTGCGAAGAATCAAATGGCAGCGGGATTCCCCATTTTACTTTTTCACGCGATAGAGAGAAATCAAAAAGCTCCTGATTGAGAAGACCAAGAACCTCGCGACGACGTTCATCGGGCAGTATTATCAATTCATTTGATTCAATCAGCTCTTTGATCTTTCCAAGATATCCGCTCAGCCTGAAAAAATAGTTTTTTTCCTCAAGCAGTTGCGGTGGTGTTTTATGATCGGGACAGACACCATTAACCAGATCTTTGTCTGTTAGAAATTTTTCACAGCCGGTGCAATACATACCTTCATAGGTTCCGGTATATATAACCGATTCACCATCATCGGTTGTCGCCCCATGAAGAACCATCAATAACTGCTTGACAGCGTTTTCATGCCGCTCTTCGGTTGTCCGAATAAAATCATCATACTCGATATCAAGCTTATTCCAGACATTCTTATATTGATTAACAACTTCATCACAAAATTGCAAAGGTTCGATTCCGGCCGCCTCAGCCGCTTCAGCAATCTTATTGCCATGTTCATCGGTACCAGTTAGGAAAAAGGCATCACGCCCGTTAAGACGATGATATCGCGCCAGCAAATCGGCAGAAATTGTCGTATAGGAATGCCCGATATGCGGACGATCATTTACATAATAAATCGGAGTCGTAATATAGAAAGGCTTCATCAATTTTCGCCCCCCTGATGATTGTTATTTCCACTATTTTGATCGGAGTTATTTTGAAAAGGTTCCGAGCCGGTTTTGATAACATCAATGAGATCATCTCCAAGAATTTTTATCTCTTCTCCCTGGTTATCTTTAACAATCATATAATCGTCAAGAATCGAAATCTTGTCTACAATTCCTTCTACGCCATTCCTCGAATATCTCTCGCCAATTTCGGGATATTTCTTGCGAACACTTGTATAATATTCAAGTTCATATTTCAGGCAACAGAGCAATCGGCCACAGTTTCCTGATATTTTGGTGGGATTTAACGAAAGTCCCTGCTCTCTTGCATCTTGAGTTGAAATCGGTTCAAATTTTGTCAGAAAAGCGGCGCAGCATTGCTGGAGCCCGCAAACACCAAAACCACCAATCCGTTTCGCTTCATCGCGAACACCAATCTGTCGCAGTTCAATTCTGGTTTTATATTCCGACGCCAAATCGCGAACCAGAGTTCGAAAATCAACACGGTGTTCGGCGGTGAAAAAGAAAGTTATCTTGTTGCGATCAAATTGGAATTCAATATCGATCAGTTTCATTTCCAACTGATGTTTATTTATCAATTCCTGGGCACGTTTCCAGGCGGATTCTTCATCAAGGCGATTTTCTTCCCTTTTTCTTCCATCTTCTTCGTTGGCCGGACGAAGGATACTTCCAGGATGGATCTCTTTAGGTATGGTTACAGCACTTGAGGCCTTCTGAAGCAATAATCCAACATCTTCGCCCCGCTCCACCTGAACAACAACATAATCATACAGCTTCAGGGAATGATGAAATTTATTAAAAAAATACTCTTTACGGTTTCCCTTGAAACCTACTAAATATAAATCAGGCACATAATTCTCCTTTAATCTATCAAAATCATACAAAGATTACGCTAAGTCAAGAAGATTGATTGAGATACTTTCTCAGATCAAAGACCAGCGCCGTTATCGCCGGACGAATATGGACATTTAGGCGAAAACTTCTGTTGAATTCATCAAAATGCGCGACAAATTTAGAAAAACCGTTTGAGTCTGTAAATTTGGCAGAAAGATTTTCAAGCTCCGAGAGCAGATCCAGATTTATTATATTTTGCGTATTTTTTCCAAATTTGATTTGAATAATATCAGCCAGAAATGATTGCCAGTTTAATAAAACCAGCTCGGTCTCACCGCGATTTCGCGGGTTGATCAGATCATTGATTGACGCAACCGCCGCAGGCGTATCTTTTTGTATAAGTGTCTTAAACATCAAAAATGCAACCTGTCGAACAGGAGATTCATCATCATCGCCGAGAAGATTAATCGCACGGCCAATTGAACCTTCGGAAAGCCTGGCCAGCAACCTCGCCTGTTTTTCTGAAAGGTCAAATCTGCCGATTAAATACTCTTCTATTTTTTCAGGTTTAATCGGCTTAAAAGCAATCTTCTGCGATCGCGATTGAATCGTCGCAAGAAGATTGTCAGGATCTTTGGCGGTTAAAATTATAATCGTATTTGGCGGCGGTTCTTCGATCAGTTTCAATAACGAATCAGCAGATGAGGTCAGCATTTTTTCCATCTGATAGAAAAAGATAACCCGTGTAATATCTTGTGGCGCCATTATGGCCGCTTTTCTTTTGATATCCCGTGCAGTCTTTATCGATATTGTTGTTTGGCGTTTGGAACTGAGAATGCTGTATGGCTCCTTTTTTTTCTGCTGAATAATTTCATTTAATAATTCAATCGCCTCAGATTCAGATTTATGAGGAGACAGAGGGATTGCCGGATAAAATTCACCAAAGGTCAGATTTAATATCTGTCGACAATTGGCGCATTCTCCGCAGGCATCAATTGTATTTCCATCCGCATCTTTTAAAGGTTTTATGCAGTTTACCAGAGCGGTCAGAGCGATCGCAACCGCCCATTTACCAACCCCATCCGATCCATAAAAAAGATACGTTGAAGCGAGTCTGTTTTTATCGTACGATCTCAGTAATATTTTTTTGGCCGTTTCCTGACCGATAATATTTTTAAAAGGAGTCAAATTTAATCCATTCGATCGGGTCAATCGGATCCCGTCCCTGCCGCAATTCAAATTTAATTACTCCGGTCGGTGCATTTCCCAACTTTTCTTTGCTTCCGACCACTTGATTTTCCACAACAATCAAACTTTCCAATCCTGAATACATCGAGTAGTAACCATCCTCATGCTCAACTATCAGGAAATTGCCATATCCTCGAAGAGCTCCGATATATGCGACCACCCCGGTCGCAACAGAATATACCGCTGCTTTTTTATTTCCGGTTATCTCAATTCCGGGTGAAAATGATTTCAGATAGGTGATCTTGTCTATTTTCCAACCATAGCCGCTGGTTACTTTACCCTTGAGAGGAGCCGGCAAACCACCTTTGTATGATAAAAAATTGCCGGTCGAAAAATCAAACTGGAGCATCAGATCAGAACCATCACGTTCCATCCTCGCTTTTTCCAGTCTCGTTATCAGATCTTCCATCTGTCGGGCAGTTTCCGATAAGGTAATCAATCGATCAGCCTCACGCTCTTTCTTACGACGCAACTTAGACAGATCTTTTTCCTTTTTTTCTTTATGCGATGAAAGAATAACCACTTCGGACCGTTTCTGTTTCGTCGCATTGCCAACTTTTTTTTCCTCACTGGTTAATTGAGCATAATCCAATTCGGCCAAAGCCAGATATTCAGATGATTTTGATAGGTCATCTTTATCATACTCGGCAAGCGCCTTGAGATAAACCATACGCCTGAAACTATTTTTTTCTACTTCAATTTCGTCGGTATCTTCTGCTTCACTCCCCCGCCCACCCATATAATAATAATTGAGATTATTTAAATATCTATTCTCAGTCGATTGAAACCGGCTCTGAGATTCATCCAATTTCCCTTTTGACTCGTCGGCCGACTTCCTTACTGCACTTAATCGATTATTAAGCCGTTGCAAAACCGCCTTATTAGCCGAGGTCTGCTGCTCATAATTATTTATCTCTTTTAAAACCGATAGTTCGACACCTTTTAATGAGTCGAGTGATTTCTGGCTTTTATCCATATCCTGCTTAATTTTTTCAAGTTCATTTTTCTGATCCAAAATATTATCTGACTGTGCCAACAAACTGGAAAGAAAAAAGATTAAAACCAGACCGGTATAAATCGCCGTTTTTTTTATGATCTTTATCATCATCAAAGCTCACGTTTGATTCCGAGATACCCGCCTATCAAACCTATTAGCGATCCGGCCAGGCAGAAATAAAACTGTTCTATTGACGGAGGAAGAATTATTTCGACATTTCTAAAACTGAACAGGTCAACCCCATACAAAATAATAATCCATCCGGCAAACGATGCTGCCAGCGTATAAAAAATCCCCTCAAAAATATACGGCAGCGCCAGAAAACCGGGTGCAGCTCCGAGCAGTTGAAGCTGGACCAGCTCTTCGGTCCGGGTTCGGGCCGACAACACAATAAATTGAATCGTATTTAAAATCACCGCCACCGCTATCACCATTCCGAGAAGAATCAATATATCCGATACAATCAATTTGGTATATTCAGCCTTCACCAACCAGCGGCTGGGATAATAGATATCGGTCACACCGGCCATTCGCTGCAGATCGCGATCGAGCGAATTCAAATTGTCACTATTAAGATAATTAGGTTCAAAAGCGATTATCAGCGAGCGCGGAAGCGGATTGTTTTCAAATCCTTCTAATAAATCAACACCCATAATATCTTTAAGTTTCAAACTCGCCTGGTCGCGCGAAATATAATCTATCGATTCAATTCCATCCAATGAACCGATCGTTTCTCTTATGATGATAATAATAGAATCGGGAATTGAGTCTTCAAGAAAAACTTCGATATCGATATCTGAGATTACCTTATCATAATAATTATTGACCGTTAACGATGTTATCCAGACCAGATTAAATAACAGAAACAGCAAAAATAATGATAGGATCGAACCCAGAGCAGCCATCGGTCGGCCCATTATATTGCCGAAAAACTTTCTTAAAATATATCCAAACTTGCTCATACCAGCCTGCCATTCTCAAGTCTGAAATTGAGCGAATCCGGAATCCCAAGCCTGTCCGGATTACTCGTCAGAATAACCATACTGTGCCCAGCTGTTGATAATCTCACCAACAGCAGTTTGATTTTTTCAGCTATTTTATCATCAACACCGGCCAATGGTTCATCGATCAGAAGCAGCGGTTGATCGGCAATAATCGCCCGCGCCAGCATTGCCTCGATTTTCTCCCCCTGCGAAAGACAACCGGCTTTTTCATTTCTTTTGCCAATAAGATCAAATCTATTTAGGACCTGTTCAATTTTATTTTTTTGAAACGAAACCGGCTTTTTATTCAAAATCAGCGGATGAAGCAGATTTTCATAGACCGATTGATATGATATTAATCTAAAGGCCCCGCCGACACCACCGATCTTTTTTCTTATTTTTGCCAACTGCCAATGTTTATTTATTTTCACAAACTGACCAAAAACAAACACCGAACCGGATTCGGCAGATAAATCACCAATAATCAGTTTCAACAGTTGCGTTTTGCCGGCACCGGTTGGGCCGGAGATAACCGCGGTCCGTCCCTCGGGAAGATTGAGATTCAGATTCTCAAATATTTTCTTCCCGCCATAACCGGTGAGGGTCACATCAACCAATTCTATTATATTGCCAGCTTTTTCCATACTTCTTATACAATCCTTAAATTCCAATATTTAACATATCACTAATATTTTATTTTTTCAACATTAAATCTTTCCGCTAAATACCTAATTCAATCTTTGAATCGATCAGGATAATTGAAAAATGGCTTGACATACAGGCAATTACAAACAAAATTGACAGTGTGGAATTTCAATTCGAATACAATTATAAAGATATTATATCGGTCCCGGCCAGAGCGCTCCGGGGCAAAAAGATATTGTTGTCAT
Source organism: Candidatus Zixiibacteriota bacterium (assembly GCA_032123495.1). Classification (GTDB taxonomy): domain Bacteria; phylum Zixibacteria; class MSB-5A5; order GN15; family PGXB01; genus JAAERC01. The sequence continues at coordinate 9,781 of JAQBFG010000268.1, forward strand.
CAATATTTATTCTGATAGCGCTGGTACTATTCTGCTGCTGTGCCTATCTTGGTATGATTCTTGAGGGATATTCAATTGCAGATATATATAGTAATTTTGGTTTGATACCATTTGATGATTTTGATCTAAATTCTTTTCCGGCAATTATATTTTGTTATTTCCTTGGTCCGTTTCTGGCGGTTTTTTCTCTGATGATCGGGATTATGTCGGTTGCTATCATCGATTTTGAGAATCTGCGTGGTAATCCGTTTATGTCATATTTTCAATCAATAAAATTTAGTTTCGGTAGAATCAAACAGCTTTTTCTTTCTGAATTAGTAATCGCGCTATTTATCGGTATGATAATTTTAATGGGAATAGTTGTCGGGCTGATAACAAAGATTCCCTATATTGGCGAACTGTTATATTCGGTTTTCTTTTTCTTCCCTAATTTCATTGTCGCTCTCTTTATGACTCTGGCAATAATCATTCAGTTTCTGTCGATCCTGAT
>JAQBFG010000269.1:0-30946 GCA_032123495.1 Candidatus Zixiibacteriota bacterium
CCGGCGGGATACGTGCTCTCCCCGCCGGGCTTTTTTATTTCTTTGACAAAAATCAGTTTTTGTATATATTAATGACAGATATATATGCTATTCTCACCGCCAAACCTCACGTTCGGCAGCTATAAGTTGATTCTTTTCAGCTAATATGAAAAGAATTGCTTTAAACAAATCAAACGATTAAAACGTTTAGAAGAAGAGAAAAGAAGAAGATCGGACAGTTTCCGGCAACAGACAATAACCTTTTGTTAAAGTAGCAGTTAGAGACATAATGCGGCTCCCATTGATTATTAAATTTAACCTGTTATTTATGCAAAAATCGGCATAAAGTTTGCGCAAAAGGGTTTGATGTCAATAATTTGCGGCCGGGAAAAAAAGTGACGAAGGATATGACAAAAATAATTTTTGGCTTACTGATAATAACAATCTTATTTATTACCCCTATTGTCAATAAGGCTATTGGGAAAACCTATCCAGATCGGGAGTCTATTTATAACGAATCTGTGAAAAAGCCTGTCTCTAACGAGTCTCCGATATTTCTAACAAAATTTATAGCACCGGAAACATTCAAATCGACTCAACAATCAGAAATAGGCAGCTTTTCCGATCTACTCGTTTCTGAATCGGTTTCACCGGCGACTTTTAAACAGCGAAGCTCAACCGTTGCCAGCCTGGCCGATGGCCGAACTGTGGTCGGCTGGACCGATGACCGTAACGGGAACATAATGATTTTTATTCAGCTTTTCGATTCTGATGGGGCTCGTTCCGGCTCGAACATTCTGGCGATCGGCCGCGAGGATCAAAACGATATTTCCAGTCCGCAGCTTGTCTCCGATGGTTCCGGCGGTTTTTATCTCGGCTGGCGTGATGATACCACCGGTTCGCTTTATGTGGCACGCTTTAATGGCGATCTGACTCGCGATACCGAATTCAGAATAAGCAACCCGGCTCTTGGATATGCCGGTTTATACGACCTTTCCTCATACCCCGGCGGAAAACTGGCCGCTGTCTGGGAACAGTTTTCTATAAAAAATTCGATCAACTTTCGTATCTTTTCAAGCACCGGCGCGCCATTAACCGAAAATATATCGATTAACACCGATGACGGAAGTTCCACTTATCGGTCGCCCTCGATTGCAGTTGAACCATCAGGAAATTTAGCCATAGCCTGGGAAGATTATCGAAATGGTGATGCCGATATATATATGCAGTTTGTCAATTCCAACGGTTCGCTATATGGCGCCAATCGGAGAATTATCGATTTTGATTATCTGACCTATGAGCAGTATCTGCCCGAAATCGTTTATTCAGTCACCGATGGCTATATAATTTCATGGTTAGATAAAAGAAGCGGAACCCAGCGGGTCTATCTGCAACGGGTCACCCGTGCCGCCGGTTTGATCGGTGCCAATGTCAATATCTCCAATAATACGGTCAATTTCACCGACTGGTATATCTCGATGGCGGTTAATTCGTCGGGGCATCTTGCGGTAGCATGGGCATCGGTTGACGGCATCGATAAAATTTTATTGCGAGAGTTTTCTGCGGGTGTGATACCTGATGATACAGTAATAACTGTCAGTAATTTTGCGACCGGCTCTAAATGGGAAACAGCAATTGTTTTTGACAATGCTGATAATCTGTATTGCACCTGGTCAGACAATCGCCGCGGCAATTGGGATATTTTGCTGAAACAGTACGATTCCGACACCTCTCCCCTGTCCGAAGATGATATAATTGTCAATGATGATGCCGAAGGCGCACATTCGACCCAGCCTTCGATCGGCCTGATGACAAATATTGGCCATTTATATGGAACCGTTTATTCAGATACCAGAAATGACGCTGGTGATATATATTTCAGATATACTTTGACCAATGGACAACTTTATGGTGATGAGGCAAAAGTAAATTCGGATGCCATTCCTGCTCGTCAAAAGGATCCCTATCTTAGACGGCATCTAGAATTCGGGAATGAATCTGCGACGGCTGTATGGGTCGATGAAAGAGCTATAAACGGAATAGTAGGCCAGCGAATATTTATGCGCTGGTTCAGAGACCCGGCTGACTTTATTTATAAAGAAATGATAATATCTGATACATTCAGTTTGTCCCCTAAATCATCCCCTAAATTTGCCAGCACTGAATATGGTTCAGAAGCGGTTACATGGATTGATTATGGCAGTGGTGATGGTCATATCTTCTCAAGAATAAAAAATGGACATGATAATATGCGACAATGGTCAGAAATAATGCAGATATCTCAAACTGGAGTTGAAACAGATAATGATTTTATCAATCTAACGTCCTTCTTTAACGGAATCCCAAATGATGAAAGATTTACATTTATTTGGTTGTCGCGTGGCATAGAAAATGGACCATCGGTAATATTTGCTCAACTTGATTTAACCAATACGGTTGTTAATAGATTCCGTTTCACCAGCGATCAATCCGATATTGACATAAAGGAAATTTCAGTAGCCGAAAGTCTTTCAGGAGATATGTATTTACTTTGGAGTGGACAGGGAAACGGGATTAGCTACATATATCTAACTGTCTTCAATAAGGCTGGAAATATAATCCACCCGACCATTGAGATAACTGGTGGGATTGGCGGTGTTAAAGATTGTATTGATATTGCGGTTGATTATCATGGCGTCGTTATAGCCACCTGGGTTGATGATCGCAATGGCCGCGATGAAGTCTTTTATCAACTGTTTTATCCCGATATGACCCCGTACGGAACCAATACGCCTGCTTCATCAACCGAACAGAGATATATGAAATCACCAACAGTTGCAATGGATGGCCAAAACGCGGTGATTGCCTGGGTCGATCCTCGTGCCAATGGTTTTAATGTTTACATGACACAAATCGACTTGGGAACAACAGATATTGACGGTACCGACCCGAACAATCTACCAACCGGATACAAACTTGAGCAGAATTATCCGAACCCGTTTAACCCGACGACATCAATTCAGTTTGTCCTGCCGACCCGAAGTTTTGTCAAACTTGAGGTCTTTAATCTGCTTGGTCAAAAAATAGCGAAAATAACAGATGGGCAATTTGAAGCCGGAACCCATACGGTTAATTGGGATGGTACAGATTCATCCGGCGGACAAGTCGCCAGCGGTATTTATTTTTATCGCATAGAAGCGAACGGTTTTGAGCAAACCCGTAAGATGATTTTGTTGAAATAAATTATAATAATTTCTCGTCAACCCTTGGAAAGCGTCAATCCTTGGAAAGCGTTGATCTACAACTAGGTCCCAAGAAAAAAACCTGTAACAAAATTTTGAACAAAATGCGCTATAACACACGGCCAAAGCGATTTGGTTTTTATAAACAGAAGTGCAAACATGGCGCCATAAGCTGTTATTAAAATAAATCCGCCAACGCCCTGATAAGCATGACCCGATCCAAAAGCAAGCGAAGCAATAAAAACCGGTATTATCCAGTTTTTTGCTCTCCCAAATATTCTAATTCGAGTCAATAAGTACCCTCTAAAAGCCGCTTCTTCACAAACGCCAGCAGTTATACAAAGTAAGGTCCAGAACATTTTTTCCGCAAAAGTTTTTGGCAAAATCAATCCCAATTCATTTGGAATATCAAGATTCAAAGCTGCCAAAAGGACCGATAGCAGATTCAGCAGAAGATTTGAGACAATTAAGAATGCAATCGCCCAGGCAATATCAATAAATCTGATTTTTTTAAATCCGAGTCCGGCCAGTCCGGTACCTTCGCGCCAAACGGCGATCCAAATCAGACCGAAAACGCACCACTGAATAACGATCGTCGGAAGGTAAACCATAAATATTGGCGAGACCGATAACATCCGCAGCATCTGTGATGGATCGCCGACAAATGCCACCGACATAAACGGCCAGAGAATCAACAGAAAAAACAGGGTAAAATAAGAAGCCTTACTTTTACGATACGGTTGACCGGTTATCGGAACCGTGTCCTTTTCTGAATCGATCCCTGTTTCCTTGCCTATTGGATCCACTGGTGATAAATCGAAGTTGTTATTGTCCTGTGTCAAAGTTATTGTTCTGTTTCAGTTCTTTTCTTTTTCTTGAATAAGGCACCGGCAATCAGTGCCACGCCAACGATAATAATAAAAAATGGCCAGGTATCACGCAGTGGCGGTAAAATATCCATATTAACCAATAAAAATAGCAGCCCGACGCCTAAAACAATCAGGCCGCCGGTCATTTGACCTGAGCGAGCTTCGTTTTCTTTTCTTTCTTGATCTGTCATGTTTTACCTCATTGAATGATTTAAACATCAATATGCTAAAATCAGATAATAAGTTGCGTTTGGAAAGAAAAAACTTATGTGAATCACATGATATTTGGTGATTGATTATCACATCAAAACCTGTGACCTGTCGGTTGTAGACATATCTGCTTTGATTTGTTCTCTTAGTCTCTTAAAAAGGACAAATCTATGGCCAAAGGGAAAATCATCTATCAAAACTGGATTGTTGATATCGGCGTCGATCCGGGACAGTCTGGTAAGCTCCAGATTCAAAGCGATTTAATTAAGCCGGATAAACAGGTTGTCGCTGCTGTTCGCAAAGCATTGGAGAAATTAGAACCTTTTGAACAGGATTTTATTGAAAGCTATTATTTTCAGGGTAAGACTTATCGCGAGATCGCCAATATCCAAAACCGAAGAATCAGCCGGATCGAGGGGCTTCATCGGCGTTCACTGGCCAAACTGAAAAAACAGCTGGCCCGGTTTGTCAAGGAGCGGTTTGATATCGATGCGGAAATCGGGATGGACTGTATTATTTGCTCATCTGATCACAAAGTAAAAATCGATAAACTAATCAGGGCCAAAAAGAAACAGGAGACCTGGAAAAATATTATTAAGATTTTAAAAGAGAAATATCAGATTCAGGTTAAAACGCCACAGGTTTTAATCGGACACCAGAAATATCACTTAAAGTAAAGGAGCCGGAAATGGAAAAAGAAACCAAAAATATCGGATCAAAAGAAGCAAGAAAACTCAGAGGCGATCATTGTTTGAATGTGTTTGTATCGTATGAACTTAAAGATAAATTAAATGGCTTGGCAAAACGATATGACCGGACCACCGCCGATATGGTGCGGGCGCTATTGAATATTGGGATCCCGATGATGGAGGGAATATCTGAGGCTGAAGAGAAAATGGTGAAGGAATATACTCAAATATTCCGTAAGTTCAGGAAAATTAAAAACTTAAAGGAAATATAACCGTTTTGCAGGCAATTTTTCGCTTGAATTGACTGCCTGGAGTTCGTATAATCTGGTTTCATATAAGGAAGAATAATGATAGAAAATCAGAGGACGATAAAAAGGGAAATTAGTGTTGAAGGTATCGGGTTGCATACCGGCAACAAAACCAAAATCACTTTCAAGCCGGCTCCCCCCGATAGCTGGGTTAAATTTGTCAGAACCGATATAGCCGGCTCACCATCGGTGATCGCCGATATCGATCATGTTATCGATATCTCACGCGGCACCACATTGGGCAATGGCGAGGCCAAAGTTCACACCGTCGAACATGTTTTGGCGGCACTGGCGGGACTTCAGATCGACAATATGGTTATCGAAATCAATGCCAACGAACCGCCGGTCGGTGATGGTTCGGCTATGATATTTGTCGACAAGATTTTGGAAGCCGGGATTGATAATCAGGATGCCGAAAGAAAGTATCTTGAAATCGACACCCCTCTCTCCTATTCCGAACCGGATCGAGCGGTTGACATTGTGGTCACTCCGTCGGAATCACTGCGAATAACATTTATGATTGATTATAAAAATCCGGCACTCGGCACGCAGTATACAACTTTGATCGATCTGGACAAAGAATTTGTCAAAGATTACGCCCCGACGAGGACCTTTTGTTTTCTCTCAGAAGTTGAGATGCTGAAATCTCAGGGGTTGATCAAAGGCGGTGGGTTGGAAACGGCGGTTGTTATTTATGATTCGGATCGTGGGCAGGTTGAGGTCGAACGGATCAGGGCTGCTCTTGATTTAAAAGATGAAGCATTTGTCGGCAAAACCGGAATCATCAATGATATCCCTTTAAGATTCCCGAACGAACCGGTCAGACACAAAGCTCTTGATCTTCTTGGTGATCTGTTTTTGATCGGAGTCCCGATCAAGGGACATATTTTGGCTGCCCGATCAGGACATAAGGCGAATGTTGCACTGGTAAAAAAGATCAGAGCACTTTATAAAAAGAAAAAATTAATTGGGAAATATCAGAAATCAAATAATTCCCCTATTATTGATATCAACGGCGTCATGGAAATTCTTCCCCACCGCTATCCATTCCTGCTCATAGATAAGATTCTGGAGCTGGAACCTGAAAAACGGGTGGTGGCGATAAAAAATGTTACCTTTAATGAGCCGTTTTTCCAGGGACATTTCCCGGGTCGTCCGATCATGCCGGGTGTCCTTATTATGGAAGCATTGGCGCAGGCAGGTGGTGTTTTACTGTTGGAGGCGGTTGGTGACCCCAAGACAAAACTTGTATTATTTTTGTCGATGGATAAAGTAAAGTTCCGAAAACCGGTCCTTCCGGGCGATACGCTTCGATTAGAACTTGATATGGTCTTCTACCGTCGTGGAATCTGCAAAATGCTCGGAAAAGCGATGGTCGGTGATACCAAGGTGGCCGAGGCTGAATTAATGGCCAAGGTTATTGAAAGATGAGCCAGATTCATCCGACAGCAATTATCAGCAATAAGGCTAATATCGGTGACAATGTTACTGTCGGCCCTAATGCCATAATCGAAGCCGATACAATAATCGACGACAATGTGACTATTGGCGCCAACTGCCTCGTGGCGCAATACACTGAGTTGAAAAAGGACGTCACGCTGTTTCATGGGGCCGTGGTTGGAACCGCGCCTCAGGATCTGAAATTTTCCGGAGAAAAAACCAGATTAGTTATCGGCGAAGGGACCACTATCCGTGAGTACGCGATGCTCAATCGCGGAACGGCCGAGTCGGGTGAAACTGTTATTGGGAAAAACTGTCTTCTGATGGCGTATTCTCATGTCGCGCATGATTGCCGTGTTGGTGATAATGTGATTATGGCCAATGCTGTTAATCTGGCCGGTCATATTGAAATTGGTAATTTTGTAATTATCGGCGGCGTCGTTCCGGTTCATCAGTTTGTAAAAATCGGTGACCATGCTATGATCGGCGGAGGATTTCGCGTTCCGCAGGATGTTTGCCCCTATGCCATGGCGGGCGGTTATCCGCTAAAAATTAGCGGACTTAATAAGGTTGGATTGAGCCGACGAGGATTTGAAAAGGAAACAATTCAAATATTGCAGAAGGCATTCAAAATACTGTTTTCGTCCAATTTAAACCGATCGCAGGCAGTGGAACGAATCAAAGCGGAACTTGAACAAACCGACGAAATCAAACTGATCCTTGATTTTATAAAAAACTCAACCCGCGGGATAACTGTCTAACGATTGGTTTTTTGGAATAATCTCATTATCAAAGTGGCTGGGCAGTAAATGGAAAAAGTTAGAACAGCTGTTATCGGTGTCGGGCATCTGGGGCAGTATCATGCCCGCTGGTACAAAAATATCGAAGAGTGTGAATTGGTCGGTATTTATGATACCAATGCGACAAATAGAGATGAGATTGCGCAGAAATATAATGTAAAATCGTTTAAAAACCTATCCGATCTGTTCGGCAAAGTAGATGCGGTTTCAATTGTCACGCCGACTATTTATCATCATGAAGTTGCCAAAGAAATAATCAGTCAGAATATATCGTGTTTGATTGAGAAGCCGATTACTTCTACCGTTGAACAGGCTGAAGAATTACTTGTTTTGGCCAAAGATAAATCGATCACAATAACAGTCGGCCATATTGAGCGGTTTAACCCGGCGGTGCAAGTATTAAAAAAGTTTGATATCAATCCGAGATTCATCGAGGCGCATCGTCTTGCTGCATTTGATCCGCGTGGAACCGATGTCGCCGTTATTTTGGACCTTATGATTCACGATATTGATCTTGCCTTATATCTGACTAAATCAAAAGTGAAAAAAATCGATGCCTCCGCGATCTCGGTCATTTCCGACAATGCCGATATCGCCAACGCCCGTTTGACTTTCGAAAATGGCGCGGTTGCCAATCTGACCGCCAGCCGAATTTCTTTAAAAGCGATGAGGAAACTTCGTCTTTTTCAAAAATCGGGATACTTCTCGCTTGATCTGGCTGAAAAGCGGGCCGATATTTACCAGCTTGCCGATGAAAGTCTGGCCGATCAATCCGGAATGAGAATCCCTCTCGGCAAATCAGGTCGCGAGATATTATATAATAAATCGGGCAATAAAGATGATGATATGCTTGCCGCTGAATTAAGATCGTTTGTCAAAGCGATTCAAAGCGGTGAGGCACCGGAGATAAGTGCAAGCGATGCGATCGAAGCCTTGAAAACCGCGCTGGCGATAGAAAAAATCGGACTGGCAAATGGCGGAGGGGCAGTCGATTGAGATGTCTGTCCCCAACCCCCCCATATTTATCTCGGCCGGTGACCCATCGGGTGATATTGCCGGTTCATTACTTTTAGAACAGCTTCAACAACAGAATAATAGTTTTGATTTTTTTGGATTGGGTGGATCGCGGATGCGTGCGCTTGGACAGAACCAGCCGGTTGATGGAAAAGAACTGGCGGTGCTTGGTTTCTGGGAAGTAGCCAAACGGTTTTTCTTTTTCAAAAAACTAATGAATGATGTTGTCAATTCGATCAAAGAAAAAAAACCAAAAGTTATAATTTTGATAGACTATCCCGGATTTAATCTGAGACTGGCACAAAAAATCAAAAATCTTAACATCCCGATTATTTATTATATCTCACCACAGATATGGGCCTGGCATTCTAAAAGAATAAAAAAACTGAAACAGTTGGTTGACTTAATGCTTGTGATTCTTCCGTTTGAATCAAAAATATTTGATGATGCCGGAATGAAAAACAGATTTGTCGGACATTATCTATTTGACGATATTGCATCAAAATATATCAAAGCGGACTATCATGCAGAATCGAATCTGATTCTATTGATGCCCGGTTCGCGCCCGCAGGAAGTCCAGCGCATGCTTCCGACTATGATAAAAACCGCCGAGGACCTTTCAAAAAGCGGAAACTGGAAATTTGTAATTGCCGGAGTTGATGGTGATATCGATTACTTTTCCTATATAAAAGAAAGTAACATGCCGATTGATATTATTTTTGGTAACACCCGTGAGTTAATCGTTGCCAGCCGACTGGTTATTACATCATCGGGAACAGCGACATTGGAGACCGGGATCATTGGGCGGCCGATGGTGGTTATTTATAAAACCGGATGGCTGACCTATCAGATCGCCAAACGATTGGTGAAACTTGATAAAATCGCGCTGATAAATATTGTCGGCGGCAAAAAGATTGTCCCGGAGCTGATACAAAACGACGCCTCGCCTGAAAAAATAAAACAGGCGGCCGAGCAGTTTTTAAATAATAACCAACTTGTAATTGAGACAGTTAACGAATTGAACAAAACAACTGATAAACTTGGCGGAGCAGGGACATCGAAACGGGCCGCCGAAACCATTATGGGATTTTTAAATTGCTGATCCTATATCGTATATTCACTTTTTTGGTATATTACCTATCATTTCCATTTACTTTTGTGCTCGCTTTGACCGGATCGACCAAATGGAAAAATCGTCTTGGATATTTGCCTGCCTATAGAAAGACAAATAATAGCAAAACTATATGGCTTCATGCTTCATCGATGGGTGAGGTAAAAGTGCTTGCTATTCTCAAAGAGCATCTTGAGAAATCAGACGAGTCGATTTCGATCTTTATTACCGTTATGACTGAAACCGGTTTCCAAAGCGCCCTAAAATTAGTGGAAGATAAAAGCCAAGTTGCTTTTTTCCCGCTTGATTGTTCATCCTCCGTTAATAGATTTCTAAACAAAATAAAACCAGCCGCTTCGGTTTTTATCGAGACTGAGATATGGCCAAATATGATCGACAGACTGGGAAAAAACAGTATTCCGATATTTCTTGCCAACGGCCGCTTGTCAGAAAAATCATGCCGTAGTTATGTGCGCTTTAAAAAACCAATGAGTAGATTATTCGATAATTATAATTGGCTCATGGTGCAATCGGAAGATGATAAAAATAGATACATGAAAATCGGTGCTCCAGAAAATAAAATTGAGGTCGCTGGAAATCTGAAATTTGACGCCACTATTAACACTGTATCGGACGAACAGAAACAGAAACTCAGAAATAATCTTCCATTTGATAAAAACAGTAAAATATTTATTGCTGGTTCGACAAGAAAAAATGAAAATGAAATTATCCTGCGAATATTTAAAAGACTGACAGAAAAACACCAGGATGTTAATTTAATTTTGGTCCCGAGACATCCTGAAAAAATTAATGAAGCAGAAAAGCTGGCGACAAAATATGAGCTAGCATACTGTTTATATTCTGAGTGTAAAGAATCTCAACAAAATGTCTCGGTGGTTATCATTGATGAAATGGGCTTGCTGAATCATTTGTATGCAATCTCAGATATCGCCTTTGTCGGCGGAACACTGGCCGATATTGGCGGACAAAATATTCTTGAACCGGTTTGGGCCGGGATACCGGTTTTGTATGGACCATCGATTTATAATGTTCGGGATAGCTCTGAGTATATTCTGGAGAACCAATTCGGGACAATAATCAAAGATGGAAACGATTTATTTGATAAATTAAGTTTATTTTTTGGCAATGAATTGACGTTTCAAAGAAAAAATGCAACCTTATCCGAAAAATCGCGTGCACATAAAACTGCCCGAACAATCCTGGAGAATTTATAGTTAATATCTTTATGGAATCTTTCTGGATAAATATAGTAAGTAACAAAGCTAATCCGCTTTACTGGCCAGCGCTGTTGATACTTATGATTGTCTCATGCTTCTATCGAATGGGATCGCTACTTAATAACAGCTTCAGAGGTAAACCGATAAAAACCAAAGCAACAGTTCTTTCTATCGGTAATCTGACCGTTGGAGGAACCGGAAAAACACCGGTCACAATTTATCTGGCCAATTATTATATCGGTAAAGGAAAAAAGGTCGGGATTGTCTCATCAGGTTATGGCCGACAGACAAAGTCTGATATATGTAATATAGGTAGTAATATTTCAAAAATGAGCGTTGCCGAAACTGGCGATGAGTTAATGGAGATGGCTGAGAGTTTACCAAAGGTCTGTTTTTCGGTCTCGAAATCAAAGACCAAAGCGACGTTGCATCTCGAAGAGAAATATCAACTTGATATTATAATTGTCGATGACGGCTTTCAGCATCGTAAACTTTTTCGTTCTTTAGATATTCTCCTGATAGATGCCGGCTTTGATTTAAGAAAAGAATCTATTTTCCCTCTGGGACGTTTAAGAGAAAATATATCCGCCGCTAATCGTGCCGATATGATATTTTTGACAAAAGCTAATTTTAATAAAAGCAGTAATGATTTTATCGAATGGCTGAGAAGACAATTTCCCAACAAGCCGATAGCTGACATTCATTTTATAAATAACAGTCTGGTTTCCAAAAAAGATGAAATAGAACTCAAATCAATATCATCTCAAAGTTGTTATTTAGTCGCCGGAATAGGGAATTTTTATGGACTGCGCAATTATATTAAAGAGATATTGCCAAACTTAAAAAGCTGGCGACAATTTTCGGATCATTGCCGATATGCTGATTCTGATATCGATAAGATAAAAAATGATTTGGAAAAACATCAACCTGAGTATATCATCACCACTTACAAAGACTATACTAAGCTAAAGAGTTATGATTTTGGACAACAAATATATTATCTCAAACTTAAGCTTCAATTTGAAGATAAAACAAATGCTGTCTTTAAAAAATTAGATCATGTAACCGAGAATATCGAGAATATATAGTGGAAAGCAGATACGATTTCATAGTTATCGGTTCGGGAATAGCAGGGCTGTTTTTTGCCCAGAAAGTTGCCAATCTTGTTCCCGGGGCCAAAGTCGCCGTTATCACCAAAAAAGGTGAAACCGAATCGAACACCAACTACGCTCAGGGTGGCATTGCTACTGTAATGTCGGGCGTTGACAGCTTTGATTCGCATATTGAGGACACGCTCAAGTCGGGCGCCGGTTTATGCAAAAGGAAAGTGGTCGAAGAGATTGTCAGAAACGGCCCGAGAGTAATTCAGAAACTGGTTGATATCGGGGTTCGCTTTACGAAAGAAAAAGGTCAGTTTGATCTTGGCCGTGAGGGCGGTCATTCCTCCAAACGAGTTGTCCATGCCGGCGATCTGACCGGCCGCGAAATTGAACGGGCCTTGCTCAATGCCTGCCGTAAGAACAAAAATGTTGATATTTTCCGAAATACAATCGCCCTTGATCTAATTACTTACAATCATGACGGCCACTGGCGCTGTGGTGGTGCCTATACCTTTTCCCGGCATAAACGAGTTTTCAGAAGTTTCTATGCCCCGGTGACAATGCTCGCCACCGGCGGAGTCGGTCAGGTTTACTATAATACAACCAATCCTGATATCGCCACCGGCGACGGAATAGCAATGGCTTATCGCGCTGGAGCCAGGATTGCAAATCTTGAATTTATTCAATTTCATCCGACCGCTTTGTATGATCCCGATGGCAAAGCATTTCTAATATCTGAAGCGGTCAGAGGTGAAGGGGCGATTTTGATCAATTTGGCCGGTGAGCAATTCATGAAAAAATACCATCCCCAAAAAGAGCTCGCCGCCCGGGATATTGTTGCTCGTGCTATCGACAGCGAACTAAAGGAAAGCGGCGATAATTGTGTCTATCTGGATATTAGCCACAAAAAAGCTACTTTTATAAAAAAACGGTTCCCAAATATATATAAAGAATGTATGAAGAGAGGGTTTGACATAACCAAAGAACCGATCCCGGTGGTCCCCTCGGCTCATTACAACTGCGGTGGAATTGTTTCCGATTTGTACGGTCAAACCGATATCGAAGGAATGTTTGTCTGCGGTGAATCGGCCTTTACCGGGATGCATGGAGCGAATCGTCTCGCTTCAAACTCATTATTGGAAGCGGTGGTGATGTCCGATTATTCGACCAATGTCGCCGCCGAGTTTTTCAGGAAAAACAATTTCCCTGAGACTCCTGAGGCCGACAAATGGCTGCACTCTTCAATTGTCAGGCGCAAAGATAAAATCGTCATTTCGCATGACAAATTTGAATTGCGAAAGCTAATGTCAGACTATATGGGAATAGTCAGAACTTCGAGTCGCCTCGAGATGGCTCATGAGCGGGTCAAGCTGATCCATAAAGAGATCAACTCTTATTATTTTGGGCATCCTTCATCGTATGACAGCATTGAGCTCAGAAATATTGCTCAGGTTGCAAATTTGATTATTCGCTGTGCTTTGCGAAGAAAAGAATCACGCGGCCTGCATTATATTCTTGATTATCCCAATACCGACGATAAAAAGGGCCGGCACAATACAATTATCAAACCGCCCAACTATAAACCTCTCGGGAGGAAAAATGCCTGGAAAAAATGAAATGATTTTAATATTGGATTTCGGTTCTCAATACACACAATTGATAGCCCGTCGAATCCGTGAGGAAAATATATATTGCGAAATTATACCATTTAATACCAACCTGACCCCTTATCAAAATAGATCTATTAAAGGGTACATTCTTTCTGGCGGTCCGGCATCAGTTACCGATTCCGACTCTCCCCGGCTGGATAAATCATTTTTCAAATCAGATGTACCGATTCTTGGCGTTTGTTACGGAATGCAATTGATGGCGGCAATTCTTGGTGGTGAACTTACAAAATCCAAAAACCGCGAATACGGACAGTCCCAGATAACGACTGATACCGAAAGCAGATTATTCAAAGGGATTGAAAAAAACAGTCGGGTTTGGATGAGTCATGGTGATTCAATAATATCATTCCCTGATGATTTTACGATTATTGGTTCGACCGAAACGGTCAAAATAGCGGCCGTCGAACAAAAGAATGGCAATTTATACGGAGTCCAGTTCCATCCGGAAGTGATGCACACTGCCGAAGGCAAAAAGATTTTACATAATTTTCTCTTTGATATTTGCGGCTGTTCCGGCAGCTGGACAACCGAATCATTTATTAAATCAACCGTTGACGATCTCAAAATCAGATTAAAAGATAAAAAGGTTGTTCTGGCAATTTCGGGAGGAGTTGACTCAACTGTCTGCTCACTTCTTTTAAAAGAAGCCATCGGTAATAATCTATATGCTATCTTTGTTGATAATGGGGTTTTACGGAAAGATGAATTTGTTGATGTCAAAAAAATGTTATCATCGCTGGGATTAAATCTAAAGGCTGTTGATGCCTCCCAACTGTTTCTTGATAGATTAAAAGGTATCTCCGACCCGGAGGAAAAACGCAAAATTATTGGACGCACATTTATTGATGTCTTTGAAGATGAGGCCTCAAAAATAGGTGATGTCGAATATCTGGCGCAGGGAACGCTTTATCCCGATGTAATTGAATCGGTATCGTTTAAGGGACCATCGGCAACAATCAAGTCGCATCATAATGTTGGCGGCTTAAAAGATCGCATGAAACTGAAACTTGTCGAACCATTGCGGGAACTGTTCAAAGATGAAGTCAGACAACTGGGACAAAAATTCGGACTCGAGCATAAATTTGTCGGTCGTCATCCTTTCCCCGGACCGGGGCTGGCGGTACGTATAATTGGTGAAATCACCCCGGCTCGTCTGGAGATATTAAGAGAAGCTGATGCTATCTATATGGACGAACTTCATAAAAGCGAGCAATATGATAAGATCTGGCAAGCGTTTGCGGTTCTGCTGCCGGTTAAATCGGTTGGTGTCATGGGCGACGAACGGACCTATGAAAATGTTATTGCGCTCCGCGCCGTAACCTCCACCGATGGTATGACCGCCGACTGGGCTGTTATACCCAGTGAGGTTCTGGCCAGGATTTCCAACCGTATTATTAATTCGGTTAAGGGTGTCAATAGAGTGACCTATGATATCTCTTCCAAACCACCAGCCACGATTGAATGGGAATAGTTGCATCAAAGTCTATTTGCCCATATTTAGATAAAATTTATTTAAAATTTTCTTGACACCTTTCCTATATTTTAATATGTTAAAATACAGCCCAATTATAAGTTGATTGATGCACAAGGTACGTGGGGACGTTGTTTGTCTTAACTTTATAAGTATTTTATCCAAAACTTGAGCACGAAATCTCCAAAAAATTAGGGGCGGAAACAGAGCATAAAAAGCGAATTTTCCCCGGTTCTAATTACCGGTGAAAAAATTGGCCTAATTGTCCAAATCAGATCAGATTTTTTTCATGTTTGATTTTTCAATTGACCAAAGAGCACGGCTATATCTATGGCTGGGAAAGGATGATTTATATGCAAGAATATGAATCGTATATGTCGCGGCCGCCGCCAATCAATTAAAAATGTCCATTTTTTTTGTCAACTAACTTTACACAAGGAGAAGTAGCATGTTAAAATGCAAAAGGAATTATTATATCATATTTTTTTCAATGATATGTATGTTTTTTATTGCCGGCTCCTCATCGGCAGTTTTAATGGGTGTATACACAGACAGGCTTGATTTTCAAATGGGTTCTTCAACTGTATTTATTGAGGGAACAAATGGTGGAGATAATGAGCTTGCCACGGTTCCTTTTATTATAACTTTCCATGAAGATTTCGTTCCTGAAGGAAAAATCAGCAAACTGAATGTTGTATATACGTATGATCCCACATACCTCACATTTGTATCTGCCAGTCCTTCAGAAGCTTGGGGAACTCTTGTGGAAGGTAGTGAATACTTCGGAGGAGACCCCGAGCAGGATGGAACAATCAATTTCACTATATTTCCTGACTATGAAACTTCTTATGCAGATGTTATTTCAGGAGCCATGACAGTTGCCTATTTTGAATTTACTGCAAAATGCCAGGCTCAGGAAAACGATAATCCCCTGGAATTTATTGAATCAGCTATTGGTTATGTTGATGTTGAGTTGACCGCTGGAGGAAGAAATACATATACTCCTACAATAGACAATTGCACAAATGGTTCAGTCTTGACAGAATTTTATTGGGTAAAAACCAGAGTCTCCAGTCAAAATTTTGAAGGCGCCTTGGGTACCGAAATAACTGTCCCGGTTAGTTTTCGGTCCAATTGTCTGATAGATGGACTCACATTTCAAATGGAATATGAAACTGACAAACTCGCCTTTATAGGCGTGGAAGATTATTCGACTTCTTTCCCGGGAGGCTTTACAGGCAGCGCTCCGGCAGCAGGTGATTTTCCAATCTATATTTCTTTGGAAACTGGCCCTACTGTCGATGGCGATTTCAGGGCAGAATTTAACAACATTTTTGATTTAAGATTTTTGGTAATTAATGAATGGGACGGGGATGATGCGGTAGTGAAATGGTCATCCAAGTATATAGATTTTGATCGCGAATTCAGGATAGGTAATGGTACCGAAAGTTATTGTGCCGAAGTAACAAACTCATTACCGGATGGTGATGGATCAATCTGGTTTCTTGCCGGCTATCAATCCATTGATGCCTACACCGCCGGATTAGAATCACGGCTACTTAAAGATGATTATCGTATCTGGGACGTTGACGGAACCAGCCAGGATGTTAATTTTGCCGTTAAACTCTGCAACAATTTTGAGACGGGAACCTATGTTCCCGGTTATGATGGTGCCATCACAGCTATAGTTGACCCTCCAGACATACTATCATTTAACCATGGTGTCTTGGAACAGTTGCCGGATAATAGTGTTTTCTTTGATTATGCTTATAATAGTGCCAGTGATGATACGCTGGCTTTTTATCAAAATTACCAACCCTTCGGATACACCAATGTTTTGGATATGTCGGCATGCGGTCCAGAGGGTGGAGTTGATGTATTAAATCTTTCCTTTGAACTTGATGACGATGTGGTAACTGAATTTATGGGTGATGATTTATTTCTCGAATTTACACCATCGGTTTCCACCTTTTCTGGCGAAACCCGCATTGAAGCATCCCAAAGTAATAGAGAACTGAATTTTGATAATAGCCTTAATACAACTGCGATTCCTTTCAAAGTTGCAACCGGAGAGTTTTCATGCGATCTTGAAACCAGCAGCAGCTTTTCGGTTAATCAGCAGTATTATATTCGCAATTCATTCAATTTGGCCTCGTTTAAAGTAACGGTTGCTGTGACTTCCGGTTTACATTACATTCAAACGGTAACACCGGCAGAAGGAGTTAGCTATATTATAGCACCGAATTACAGGTCTGTTATTTTTATGAGCAATGGCGATTGGGTATCTCCTGATGAAAACGGTGAAAGATTTCAATTTGCGGAAATTCATTTCAACAACTTTGTGCCTGAATTGGCCGCTTCGCTTGGCCCCGGAACTGGTTGCTATTGGATATATTCCAATTCGACAATTGCATTTCAGAATGCTTTCATGAGCGACTTTCTTAACGATAACCCACTTGACCCAGCAGGGAATTTGCCATATTTGTTTTTGGCGCCTAATAAGATTCGCAAAGCAACTTATAGATGTCCTGAAGATCCAATTGCTTTGCCTCGCAAGGATGAAAATGCTGTCATTCCGAAAGAGTTCATGCTTCATCAGAATTACCCGAACCCATTCAACCCCGACACCAAGATAGCATTTGATTTACCTGAAGTATCTTATGTCAGGATAGAGATTTTCAATATTCTGGGGCAGCATATTACAACCCTTGTTAATGAATCAAAACCTGCCGGCAGTTATGAAATAAACTGGGATGCCACTGATGATAACCGACAGAAGGTCTCATCCGGTATCTATCTATATTTGATGCAGGCAGGAGATTACAGTCGATCAGCCAAGATGACATTGATGAAATAATTTATTTAAAATTAATTAGTCATTAATAAAAGCCGCTTTCTGGAGAGAAGGCGGCTTTTTTATATCTTCTTATATTTTTTGATTAGCTTTTTGATCGCCTCACAAACATAATCGAGTTCGGTATACGATAAATCGGGGTAAAACGGTAGAGAGATAACTCGTCTAAAGCTTTTTTCGCAGTTTGGAAAATCTTTGATATTGAATTTAAAATTCTTTTTATAATAAGAAAATCGATAAATCGGAATAAAATGCACTCCGCAACCGATCCCGCATTTTTCCATTTCAGCTATAAATTGATTACGCGTTATCTTAAATTTCGAAAGATTCAGTTTGATTATAAACAGATGCCAGGCATGGGTTGATGTTTTATCCTCAAATGGCAATTCAATATATTCTGTTATATCGCTCAGGTTTTTTCTATATCGTGCGGCCAGCTTTATTCGTTTATTTTTAAGAGTATCGAATCGTTTTAACTGCCCAAGAGCCAATCCTGCCGACAAATCAGATAAATTGAATTTGTACCCCAAATCAGTAACATCATATTTCCAGCTTCCCCCCGAATACCGTTTCCACCCGGAAGAACTCATGGCATGCAAAGACAGATGTTTAATTTTTTCGATATTTTTTTTGGAATTGGAAACAACCATCCCGCCTTCGCCAGAGGTAATATTTTTGGTTGGGTAAAATGAAAAAACCGACAGATCGGCAATGGAACCGATCGGCTTATTCTCAAATTTGTTTCCAAAAGAGTGGGCGGCATCATCGATCAAGTATAAATTGTTGTCTTTCGCCAATTTTTTCAGTGATTTATAATCGCATGGCCAGCCGGCGATATCAACTGTTATAATCGCTTTGGTTTTTTTTGTGATTTTCTCTTTGATTGAAACACAATCGATATTAAGTGTTACCGGATTTATGTCGGCCAAAATCGGTTTGGCTCCGCAATGAAGAATAGCCTCAACCGTTGCCACCATCGTATATGCGGTAGTGATAACCTCATCACCCTTTCCTATTGATAAAGCTTTGAGCGCAAGAAACAGTCCTGCAGTCCCTGAGGAGACAGCAACTGCGTACTTTGCCCCGGTCAGGTGACAAACCTTTTGCTCGAACTCTTTAACCCGGGGGCCGGTGGTGACCCACCCCGATTTGATCACATCGACTACTGCAATTTTTTCAGCAGTACCAAGTTTTAATCTAAAAAATGGAACTTTCAATTTATTTATCTATTTAGCAGTTCTCTTAATTTCTTTACGCCGAAACCGATTTGACAACTTCGATTACTTCATCTTGTTCGGCTTCGGTTAACTCAGGATAAATCGGAATTGAGACAACCGAATCGGCCGCCTTTTCGCTTATGGGAAAATCGCCTTCTTTGTATTCCAGATCGCGATAACATTTCAGTTTATGAAACGGCGACGGGTAATAAATATCATGCCCAATATTTTTTTCTTTAAGCGTCGTTAACAGTTCATCCCGGTTGCTGACCGCGATAGTATACTGATTATATATATGATAAGAATAATCTTTTACGACCGGTGTAATAATGGAACTTCCGGCGAAAGCTTTATCATATTTGGCCGCATGTTCCTGCCGTTTTTTGGTCCACTCATTGAGGTATTCAAGTTTTACCAATAAAATTGCCGCCTGAATAGAATCGAGTCTTGAGTTATAACCTATAATCTCCGAAAATATTTTTTCTTCCAACCGTGCATCCGCAGCATAAGAAGTTTTTCGGCATATTCAAAATTACTTGTCACGACCATCCCGCCATCACCGGCGGCACCAAGATTTTTAGTCGGATAAAATGAAAAACAGCCAAAATCACCCATTGATCCGGCCTGCTTATTCTTATATTTCGAGCCAATCGCCTGCGCGGCATCCTCGACTACGGCCAAATTGTGTTCTCGCCCCAAAGCTACAATCGGATCCATATCGGCCATTTGTCCAAACAGATGAACTGGCATAATCGCTTTAGTTTTTAAAGAAATAGCATCATCAATTTTAGTCGGGTCGATATTATAGGTATCTTCTTCAATATCGACAAATACCGGACGGGCACCAAGACGTGAAACAACCCCGGCTGAGGCAAAAAATGAAAAATCTGGCACAATGACCTCATCACCCGGACCAACCCCGGCGGCATCAAGTGCAAGCAACAAAGCATCGGTTCCGCAGGCGACGCCAATGCCGGTTGAAACATTACACATTTTGGCGATTCGTTTCTCAAGCTCTTTGACCTCAGGTCCCAGAATAAACCAGCCATGATTTAAGACATCGGCCACAGCCTTATCAGTTTTATCTTTGATCGTATTGTACTGCCGTTTCATATCTAACAATGGAACTGCCATAATTACTCCTTTATTCTTCCCAACCCTGATTTTCCAAAAGTTGCTCTTCGGGGACATCACGCAAGACTTTGGCCGGCGAACCAATTACAATCTTCTTTTCGGGACAATCTTTGCTTAACAATGCCCCGGCCGCCACTAATCCGTCGGCTCCAATAGTTTTGCCCGGTAAAATAGTTGCATTGGCACCTATCCGGCCGCCTTTTTTAATGATCACACCTTTAAAATGTTTGAACCGCTCTTTGGTCCGTCCAACAAAATTATCATTCGATGTGATTGCGCCGGGGGCGACAAAAACTCTATCCTCAAGCTCAGAATAGGCGGTGATATAAACATTGGTTTCCAACTTGCAGTATTTCCCGATTTTGCACTGGTTTTCGATAGCGACACCTCGCCCGATAATACTAAAATCACCGATGGTCACGTTTTCGCGGACAGTTGACAGGTCAGCCACAAGAATTTTATCACCAAGTTCGGCTCCCCGATAAATTATAACCGAGGTCCCGATTATACAATCAGAGCCGATATTTGCCGGCGGCAATTCCAACTCTTTGGTCACCGCAGAATTGGCCGCCTTCATTGGGAATTTGCCAATAACAGCATTGTCATCAATTCTGGCTCTATCCCCGATTCTGGTTCCATCATGAATGATCACATTGTTTCCGATAAGACAACCAACTCCAATAGAGACATCAGCCCCAATAACACAAAAATTACCATATTTTGTGCCGGAACCTACCTGAGCCGTTTTATCAATTACCGAATTTGACATCTTGTCCTCTATTCTTATACAATAATATTCATCAATCGAATAAACTTACTGTATAGAAAAATAAAAGTCAAGCGTGGCCCAAAACATCCAAATGGACCGGACAAATGTCCCGCTTTGATTTTTTCGATTTTTGCTTATATTATAATATGTTGTTATCTGTTTTAATGCCACTTTATAACGAGCAGGAAACCGTCGCCAAAATTGTTGAAAAAGTCCTGGCGCTTCCCCTCGATCTTGAGCTGATTATGATCGACAATGCCTCGAGTGATAACACCGGTCAAATAATTGCGAAATTTTCAAATCGCGAAAATGTTAGAATTATCAAAAGAGAAAAAAATATCGGCAAAGGTGATGCGGTTGTCGCCGGACTGGAACTGGCAACCGGAAAATATACGGTTATACAGGATGGCGATTTAGAATATGATCCAAACGATATTGTCAAAATGGTCAAAACCGTCGAAGAAAAAAAAGCGCTGGCTATTTTTGGCTCCAGGATATTGAATCAGGGTAGCGGGATATCATACTATCGGTATCTCTGGGGCGGTAAACTTTTGACCATCGTGGCCAATATTCTTTACTTCAACGGCATTACCGACGAGTCGACCTGCTACAAAATGGTGCGCACCGATTTAATGAAAAGTCTAAAACTTGAATGTGAACGGTTTGAATTTTGTCCTGAGTTAGTCGCCAAGCTGGGTCGAAATGGAATTAAGATTATTGAGATACCGATTGCCTACTATCCCCGCAAATTCGAAGAGGGTAAAAAAATCAGATGGATCGATGGCGTCGAGGCGATCTGGTGTTTACTTAAATATCGTTTTAAATCGGTTCCCAAATTCAGCGCGAAATAATATTAATAGACAAATCAATAAAGTCAGAATTGAAATTATCATTCCGGTATAAAACCAGGGTGTGGTATAAGTCAGAACTATCTTTTTATCGTTTGGACTAAATTTTGTGGCTACCAGACCATGTTCCTCAAATAACTCCCGGCCATCGCTGCTGGACCAGCCTTTATCATACCCGATTCCAAAAATAATTTTCCCGTCAGATGTCGGGGCGATCTCATATTCGATTTTATTTGGCGTATACTTTCTTGAGATCATTTGAAGTTGGCCTGACATAATATATTCCATCGCCACCTGATTGGTCTGCGACACCAGCCCGCGGCTTTCCTTATAAGCCGACAGCCATGGTGCCATCAAGGAACCTCTATTGCGCTGGAACAGTCGATAGATATCGTTGGCGTCACCGATCTCATGTTTGAATTCTTCATTAAAAGTCTGCTTTTGGGGCAATTTATAATCGATCGTGTTAAAACTTGGCAGGTTTACCATAAAATTGCCAAGCAGTATCAAGGTCACCAAAGCAATTGCAATACGTTTTATCGATGATACCGAATCTTTCAGATGATTTATAATATAATCAAGACCAAAACCGGCTATAATTGCAATCGACAAAACAACAAACTGAAATGCACGCGATGGTACCCTGATCGAGGCAAAACCGGGCAGATTCATAAACAGGTTCCACAAAGAATAATCTGAAAAGCTTCCCAAGCCAAAAATGAAAAAGAAAACAGCCGTTATCAGCCAGAGTCGGCAGGAGCGGAATTTATATATCAATCCCACGATTGCAATCAGAACCACCACTGGTGAGATATAGGCACCATATTCGTGCCAGGTCCAGTTGAACCCGGAGCCAAGCTCGCGGAAAATATATTGATCAAATGAGAAAAATGCAGCCGGAATAATACCAAGCGGTGTAAAATCATCCGGTTTCCCGGCCCAGGGGAATTGTGACAGTTCAACATACATTGGAATAAATTTCACCGCCGCCAATAATAAACCGGCCAATATTGCAAAGAAATAGAATTTCAGATATGTAAAATTTTTCTTTTCGATTGAGTAAAGCAGAATAAAAACTCCAGAGAAAAAACAACTGTATAAAAACGGGATTGCTGCTCCGTTGCCAAGGATAATCAGAGCAATTGAAAAGGCACCGGCCAAAAGATACTTTCGGTTTTCGTTTGCTTTGAGAAGAAAATACAAAAACCAGGGTAAAAAACAAAAGTGTGTAAACGGCATATGCCCGGCTGAAAAGTGAAGCGCAAAATACGATGATCCAAAATAAACAAACGAAACCAGATACGATGAGATTTTACTTAAGCCTAATTGTCTTGAAAAAAGCCAGCTTCCCCAGAAACCTAAAAAATATACGATCAGAACCTGAAGTTTTAATCCACCGATGGCACCAAACAAAAGTAATATTAAAAAAAACGGTGAAAATACTGCCACTTCGGGATGAGCAAAAAGAATATTTCCACCAGCGAGATACGGATTAAAAAACGGAAACTGAAAATAATACAAAATAGATTTAACCGGAATCGCCGCCATCGTAACAAACAGTTCCCAGTCACGCGGGCCGATATAGTTCCATTTGAGAAGAAACGGCAGCGAAAATATTAAGGCAACACCAAAGAAAATTGCAGGAGGAATATACTTGGAATAGCGATTTTTCTTTTCGTTTGTCATGTTATGAATATAATCAGTTTCGCAAAAAATGAAACTTTAAATCTGTATGATTGATAAAACCAAATATTGAACAATGTACAAATAAAAAGGCCGGATAAAATCCGGCCTTAACAAAATCAACTAAAAAGTCAATCGCGAACTATTTCATATGGGTTGAGACCAGCTTGGTCATCTCAAACATGTTGACTTTTGCCTTTCCGCCGAACAATGGTTTTAGCTTGTCGTCGGCAATGATCTCTCTTTTGTTTGCTGGATTCTGGAGATCATTCTTTTTGATGTAGGCCCAGAGTTTCTTGGTGACTTCGGTCCGCGGAATTGGCTTCGAGCCAACTACGGCTGACAGCGCTGCATCCGGCTGGACCGGTCTCATAAAAGCGGCATTTGGTTTGCGAGCCGTTTTTTTCTTAGGTGCAACTTTTTTCTTGGGAGCAGCCTTTTTCGCGGCAACTTTTTTCACCGGAGCAGCTTTTTTAGCGGCAGCTTTTTTGGGAGCAGCCTTCTTGGCGGCTACTTTTTTCTTCGGGGCAGCTTTCTTGGCGGCTACTTTTTTCTTCGGTGCAGCTTTCTTGGCAGCTACTTTTTTCTTCGGTGCAGCTTTCTTGGCGACTGTTTTCTTAGCTGCTGGTTTCTTCTTTACCGGCATTGATGCCTCCTTTGTACGTTAGTACCTCTTCTATCCTCAATTACTTGGTTTCTAAATGATCTAATTTTTTATTTATTAAAAGAGTTATCTTTGTCCTTTATTCACCATTACAACACAGTCCATCATACTCTATCTCTCAAACCTCAATAATCTCTTTATCGCAATAACTCAAGACTTCCGACAAACCATACGCCCATCCCTAATTTCCCGGGCGCCAACTCACTCCCTATACGGCTTTAGCACTATTTAAAATAAAAAATTGTTTAGTATTTTTTGCAACAAATATTTTTAATTTAGAGCAATTATTTTATATATTTTTTTTTACAAAAAAGCTGTTTTTCCCACTGAAATCGAAGAAAGATCGGCATCATTTTGACAAAAATTTTGTGGTAGAAATTACCGCATCTGAAGTTAATCTATGATTTCGATTTCTGAAAGAGAGAAGCAAATCGTTGGGCAGTTGATTGGCTGGAAAAATTCTCCAGCGCTTTTTGATATCCTGCTTCGCTTAGATTATCCTTTAATGTAGGATCGTTGAGATACTTCTTGATCGCTTCGGCCAATTCTTCCGGGTTATCCTCTTCGACAAGCAAACCGGTCCGGTTTTCATCGATAATATCGGTTATCCCCCCTGAATCTGCGCCAATAACGGGACGAGAGCAGAGCATCGCCTCGGTCAGCGACAACCCGAAGCCCTCGTCAACTGAATTTAAGACAACAATGGCTGCCTTATTGTAAATATCTCTCAGGTTATCCTGTGAAATCGGACTTAAAATTTTGACTCTATTTTCAAGATCGTATTCACCAATTAGTGATAACAGCCTCTGTTTTTCGGGGCCATCGCCGTAGATATCAGCCCGTAATTTTGGAAATTCATCTTTTAGAAGAGCAATTGCCTTGATAAAAATAGAGAGTCTTTTTTGAACGGTCAGGCGTGAAACCGACAAAATCAAGTTTGGATCCTCGGTAATATTATCATCGGGGTAAAACAGTTTTTCATCATTGGGAAGCGAAATAACATCAATTTTGTCAGCAATATAAATATCCCGTTCAAGAATCAATCGCTTGAGATAATTGGAGACTACCGACCAGCGTTCGAATTTGTTAATAATCGGCTTGAAGAAAAGATATATCAAATAAAAGCTGGTCAACAAACGAACATCGGTCCCATGCGAATGAAGAAACATTTTAATTCTATCACCAAATTTATCTTTCAGGAAATATCCGATGATCCCGTTCGGGATCACCCAGTGCAGTGACACGGTCGAAATATTCTCTTTTTCGATCACTTCAACAGCTTTTTTATACCCTGCTTTCAGGAATTTTATCAGTCCGAATATTTTAAATGGATTTGAAAAAAGCTGCCGATGCATATTACCACGATAAGCAAATGTTTCGTCTCTGTCTTCGGCATAGCGAAAACGGAATATTTTAACACCGTCGATTTCCTCATATTCTGGTATCCCGGCATCGTGCGGCGCAACCACAAAAATCTCAAAACCGAGTTCGGTCAGTTTGGTCGCCAACAGATGCAGAAACACTCCGGCAAAATCGCCTCTCCGCCGGATATAGTTATGCGTCAGAAATAGTATTTTATTATTTTTGTTATCCACAGAATTCAGTTTCACACTCCCGTAAATTCAAATACAACTACTTTAATATACAGATTTAAAAATAGCATTGGAAAGAAAATAATCATCTGCTTGTTTTAATAGCGTATATGTTATTATTATGATTATAGACTAATTGTGATATTTGCGAAATTAATTACGAGGAGCATAAAATGCAAAACTTCATTTTCAATAACCCAATCAAGATGATTTTTGGCCCCGGTGAACTAAACAAAATCGGGATCGAAGCCAAAGCTATTGGCAAAAAAGCTATGGTCGTCACCGGGAAAGGTTCATCATCGAAATATAATATTCTAAATCGTGCACTGGAATATTTGAAAAAGGAAAATGTCGAGGTTATCATCTTTGACAAAGTCGAACCAAATCCGAGAACAACCACAGTTGATGAAGCGGCCAAAATCGCTCGGGATAACAACTGCGATCTGATAATTGGTCTCGGTGGCGGGTCACCGATGGATGCCGCCAAAGCAATCGCGGCCGGTGCCGCCGAAAATATCCCTATCTGGAATCTGATTCCGCATGGACAAACGCCGAAACCGCTGACTAAGGCACTTCCGATAATCGAGATACCGACTTTGGCTGCGACTGGGTCCGAGGCGAACTGCGGCGGCCTTTTCACCAACTGGGAAACACATCAGAAAGCGGTACTGTTTCATCCGATTCTTTATCCCAAAGTCTCAATTATCGACCCGGAACTGACTTTGACGGTGCCGGAAAATTATACTGTTGATGGTGGCGTTGATATTATCTGCCATGTTATCGAGGGATTTTTCACCGGTGTTGAAAACACGCCGATACAGGATCGGTTTGCGCTGTCGATTGTCAAAACAGTTATGGAGAATCTGCCAACAGTAATAAAGAATCCAGCAGATATCGATGCCCGTTCGCAGTTGTCATGGGCATCAACAGTGGCACTATCGGGATTGGTCAATCTTGGCCGCGCTGGATCATACCCGCTTCACGCGATGGAACATGCTCTCTCCGGTTATTATGATATCTCGCACGGCCGGGGTCTGGCGATACTTCTCCCCCGCCTGATGGAATACAGCTATTCATCACGTCCTGAAAAATATGCGATGATGGCAAGAGAGCTGTTTGACGCTGATAAAAATTCAATGGATGAAAATCAAATGGCAAAAGTTTCGGTCGATGGTATGATAGCGTTCTTGAAATCAATAAAATGTTATTTGAAGCTATCTGATGTCGGTATTACCGACGATTCCAAATTCGAATTAATGGCCGATGATACGCTTAAAATATATTCAGCGGACGGCAAAACCCTTTACAATCCCAAGGTTCTGTACAAAGAGGATATTATAAAGATATATCAGATGTGTATGTAGTTGGGAGATTAAATATTATTTAACGAATCGGCAGAATACCCTTGGGATCAAATTTCTCTTTGATTTTTATAGAATATAGCGCCGAATTGTTTTTTCCCGGGTTTTTATAAGTCGCCATAAATTTATCATGCTTGATCGAATGCATTTTGATATGCTCATATTCGGGAAGTTCCGAGGTCGGCATCACCCTAAAAGTGGCTGAAATAATCATGCCCAGGATTCCCCATGAGGGCGAATAGATCCTGACAATATCCAGACCTGATACCGATTTAAAACAGACTGAACCGGGATTGATAATTTTGCCCTGTGGATCAACTATTTCGGCGGCAATAAAATATTTACTAAGTGGTAAATTTACGCCGGAATAATCAGCGCTCAAACCGACCGCCAACGCACCGCCAACCGAGCCGACATACGGCAGATTAGCATGCGGAAGGAAAAAATTGTCTTTTTCCAGAGCAGAATTAAGTTCATTGAGCGGATATCCGGCACCAACCACAACATAATAGTCACCCGGTTGTGTCTCTATCAGTTTATTAAGCCGATCAGATTTTACGACCAGCGTATCTTCAAACTGTTCGCCATCCGGATCAATAATATTACCAAACCCATTAATATAAAGTTTCTGTCCGGTATCGTTGGCTCTTTGAAACAGTAAACCGGCCTCGGCCGCTGATTCCGGGTGGAAAGTAGGTATAGATTTCTGGTATGTCAGCCTGTCTTCCGGAAATTCACTCCGTATTGTATCCAAAAATTTAGTTATCTTACTCATAAAAGTAAGTTTATCTAAAATATTAGGTTATGTCAACAATTAGACCAACAATAAATATCTGACAAAAATGTCATTAAAATAGGAACATTCACCCTGATATTATCGTTTATTGAAGCAATAGTAATTTTTTTTAATTCAACATGTGAGGGAAAAGAAATGTATTCCAAAAGCCGCAGCTTTAACTCAACACTAATTATCGCTATTATAGGATTGGCAATATTGACCAGCCAAGTGGTAATTGCAAAACCAAACACCCTTGTCCGTGACTCAATCCCGGACAAATACAAATGGGATTTAAATGATATCTATCCTGACTGGGAGACATGGGAAGCGGGACTTGCCGAGCTTGAAACACTTATGGATGAGTACGCAGCCTTGGAAGGAACCATATCCCAGGGACCGCAACAACTATTACATTCATTCCAACTAAGCGATAAATTAAATATTTTATCATATAAAGTATATCGTTATCCGTCTCTTTCCAGCGTTACCGATACCCGGGACAATGAGATGTCAGCAAAAGTTCAACAGGTATCTATTCTATTCTCAAAATTTGGTGTCGCCACCTCATGGTTTACACCGGAATTGTTATCAATTCCGTGGGAAACAATGGAATCATGGCTGAAAGATACCAAAGAATTAACTCCTTATCGCTATAACATAGAAGACACATATCGTCAGCAAAAACATGTTCTCGACGCAGAAAAAGAACAGCTTCTTTCTTATTTTAGCCAATTTCGTGGAACCCCAAGCAATGTCTATTCGCAACTGTCCACATCCGATATAAAATTTCCGGAAGTCACTCTTTCAGATGGCGAAACCGTAACCATGACTTCAGGTCAATATTATAATACTCTTGCAACTAATCGTAATCAGGAAGATCGTGCCCTCGCCTTTGAAAATTATTACGCCACCTATCATGCCAATGCCAATACCTACGCCGCCATTTATAATGGTGTCTTGCAGCGCGATTGGGCATCGGCACAGGCTCGCAAATACGGTTCGACTCTGGAAGCTGCTTTGGAAGGTGATAATGTACCTTTGGAAGTTTATGAAAATCTCGTAAAAATGGTTAAGGCGGGAGCAGCACCGTCTCAAAGGTATTATGCTCTTCGCAAAAAGCTTCTTGGTTTGGAAAGTTACCATGGTTATGACGGCAGTATCCCGATTGTTAATATCAGCAAGACTTATGATTATGATGAAATCACCGGATGGGTTGTTGAGGCGGTCAAACCGCTGGGAAAAGAGTATCATAGTAAAATTAAGCAGTTATTTGATAATCGCTGGATCGATGTCTATGAAAATGATGGAAAACGGAGCGGAGCATTTTCGGCCAGCGTTTATGGTGTTCATCCTTACATGCTGATGAACTTCAATGAGACTCTTGATAATGTCTTTACCATGGCCCACGAAGCCGGTCATGCGATGCATTCAATGCTGTCAAATGAAAACCAGCCGTTTGCCACTTCGAGTTATACCATTTTTGTTGCCGAAGTTGCCTCAACATTAAATGAAGCTCTATTTTTGGACTACATGCTGAAAAAGACGAAAGAGCCGATTGAACGTGCCGCTTTGCTTCAGCAGGCGATTGAAAATATTATGGGCACTTTTTACGGCCAGACGATGTTTGCTGAATTCGAATGGGAAGCTCACAAAATGGCCGAGCAGGGTCAACCGATTACAGCCAAAAATCTCAGCGACCTGTACGAAGGTCTCTGGAAAGATTATCACGGTGAATCTGTTACTTTTGATAGTCTGTATCGTTCGACCTGGACCAGAATTGGTCATTTTATGCGGTCACCTTTTTATGTTTACAAATATGCGACCTGCTTTGCTTCGTCAGGTCAGATTTTTAACGAAATCACATCAAAAGACAAAAAGACCCGGGAAGCTGCTCTTGAAAAATATCTGACCCTTCTGAAATCAGGTGGTAACGATTATCCGATGGAACAGCTGAAAAAGGCCGGTGTTGATTTGACCAAACCGGAAACTTTCCAGGCTGTCATAGATCGGCTTGACCAACTGGTTACTCTGTTGGAAGAAGAAGTTGCCAAACTATAAATAAGATATTGTTGAAATATTTTGAAAGGTAAGGTAGGATGAAACCTGCATATCGACCACTCGCTGTTATAACAGTTGTACTATTATTTGTACTGACATCAGTTGCACCAATTATTTCGGCCAAACCAAATACGCTGGTACGCGATGAGATCCCGGATGAATACAAATGGGATTTCACTGATATTTATCCTGACTGGGAAACCTGGTCAGCAGATATGGCCACAATGGAAAAAATGATGGATGAGTACGCCGCTTTGCAGGGGACACTCAGCGAAGGGCCGGAAAGCCTCCTGAAAACCTATCGGTTGAGTGATGAGCTTGGCAAAATTCTTGATAAAGTCTGGAGCTACGCCTCGTTGCAAAGCGATACCGATACCCGCGATAATGATCTGGCGGCGAGATATCAGCAGGTCAGAATTGTTTACTCAAAATTTAATATTGCTACCTCCTGGTTCGGCCCTGAGATGCTGAAAATCCCCTGGGAAACAATGAAGTCGTGGCTGAACGAAAATAAAAAACTGGCACCATACCGTTTTGGAATCGAAGATCTTTATCGCTCCCAAGCACATGTTCTCGGCGAGGAAGAAGAACAGCTTCTGTCATATTTTGGCCCGTTTAATGGAACCCCGGGAGCGGTCTATCAGGAAATATCAACTTCCGACATTAAATATAAGGATGTTGTGTTGTCAACTGGCGATACCGTTAAGGCAACCGAAACTCAGACTTTCGCCACACTCAGAACCAGTCGTGTTCAGGAAGACCGGGCGAAAATATTTGAGGCGCTTTATGATGTCTTTAACGGCAACATAAATACCTATGCCGCGATTTATAATGGCGTCCTGCAAAGAGACTGGGCACGCGCGCAGGC
>JAQBFG010000270.1:0-2627 GCA_032123495.1 Candidatus Zixiibacteriota bacterium
ACCAACCGTTGCATCTGACAATTCTTCTTCTTCTGGATAAAGACAATCCTCACACATCCGCTCTTCTGGATCTCCAGTTAATTTATTGTAGCTATTGCCACATTCTATACAAGTCCACATATTGCCTCCTTAAAATGGTAAATCGTCCTCTTCTTGTGTACCAACTTCGTCAGGTACGGGCGGTGCTTTCTCTTGGTTCTCGTCTTGCTCGTCAATCCACTTAATCAAACTGACATCCAGTTTAAGGTTGATCGAGTTCGGGTCTTTGTTGCCCCAAAACGCAACCACCGGAATACCCATCACACGGCCTTTAAAATACTCTTTACCTGCTTTAGATAATTTCTTTTCAAGTTTACCACAATATTGTTCTGCCATTACAACCCCAATTCACTTGATATTTTGTTTTCGATTTCTGCTATTTTATTGTAGCCGAGTTTAAGTAAAGCTGATTTTGTTTTAACACCTGTGTATTTCTCAAAAGATGCGTTGGGATCTGTTTCGTCTTTCAACAGGTATAATATATTTTTAATTTTATTTTCAGCAGCTTCACTTTGGCTTTGATTTTCATTGGGCTTATCCTGTTTTGGTGTTGGAATATCATCTGAGTGGGTCGTGTCCGTGTCCGGCATTTTTCCGACTGGGGTCAAACCCATAAGCAACAAACAGTTTTTAAGGGCGTATGTCGTAGCCTTGCCGGCACCTTTATCCTGAGTATCAACACCATGCCCGTAACCGGAAAGCACCTGAGATTCGCCAGACGTATGCAAGAGCAGGTACTTTGTAATCACCTTTGTAAATACTGATTGTTTCTGAGTTACTTTCCCATTGTATTCCTGTTCCCACCGGTCAATTTTTACATCATCTTCAATGCCTATCGGCAATATGCAAAGCCCATGTTTTGACATGGCTTCGTTGAATACTTCTTTAACGTCCATATCCCTCGTGCCGTCATAAGAGTATTGTCCCGTCCCGACCTTGGACTTCTTCTCCATACCCTGTACATCTTTCATTAACGCTACAACTGCTTTTGCTAAGTTTTCCACTGTTACCTCCCATAAATGATGATCTTAATTTATCTAAACACTTCCTACATAATACCTTGTTGCCAACTTCGTAATACTCGTCGTAAATCACTTCTCCACAGTCGCAAATTGCAACCACATCACAGAAATCAGGTTCAAAACGATTCATTTTCGGCTACCTCATATTCTTTTATTTCATTAATGAATGGGCAATCTTCTGGATACCTGTCTACATAATACGACTGTCCAACCAACTTACAAGATGTACATGGGTATGGTTGCTCGTCCGTAGAGTTGGAAAATTCCCACTCAATATAATGGTCACATTCTTTTGCACGACAAAAATCATCATAGACAAGGCTCATACAACCTCCCGTGATTCATCCCAATGGATACATATATCTTCGTCTGCGTATTCATTTATACCATAAGCGGACACAGCTATTTCGTTCCAGTGGATTGTCATGTGTTCATTATCCATAATATACTCATGCAGAAATTGCTCATAGTCGTCGAAATAAACACGCCAGAAACATAGTTGCTCATACGCTGGCAGGCTAAGGAAACGCTCAACCTTCTCTTGGTCTAATTTCTCTTGGGTTCCATCAGGGTTATTTGACATTTTTACACCTCTCTATTGATTGCTTGGGTTAATATAATACACTGTTTTGCAAGATGCAAGTTTTATTTAAAATATATTTGCATTATCAAAATTAGCTACTTATATTAAGTCAACACAAAAAAACGAAAGGTAATATTATGAAGAAGAAACACACTGTAATTACAATTAGAAATGATATACACGCACGATTCAAGGCCAGATGCAAGGAACGTGGAGTCGGTATTCAGGAAATGGCCGAAGTCCTGCTTGAGATATGGCTTAAAAAGTCTGAGTAACGTGGCTATTTAGCTGCGTAGCAAACGGGAAGCGTTTGCAGTCAGATAAAATTGCTTGTTAGATTACCAGCAAAGGATGAGTAAAATGCAAGAAAAAAGAACGACAGTTGAAACCATATTTGACGAGTTTGGATTTACCGTTAAATGGGTGGTCGAAGATCATTGGGCTGATATTGAAGTTTACGAAATTACTGCAATAGACGATGATGGAAATCTGTATCCCAAAAAAGACTATACCAGTAGTGAACAACTTGTCCGTAATATCGAGGATGCCGAAACATACCTTGAGGGATTTATAAAATGGGATGGTTGTTCTGAGCTTGACCAGGGTTGTCCGCATTGGTGTGGCCCAATGTATTATAAAAAGCACATAAGACTTTTAGAATACCTATACAAAAGAGCTTATGAATTAATGGGTAGAGAGCCAGAAAAAGCCTGGTAATATAACGTGTGTATTAACCGGCGGCGAAAGGGACAAAATGACAACAAAAAACAAAGCACTATCAATAGGGGAATGGATACACGGAGAGGACGGCGTGCAGCCGTCCGAGTTGAATACTTTGTTAGATTTGCGCAAAAAAATTGATAAAAGGATTGAGGCCGCGACTAATAGCCAATGTAATTGCGAAAACGATGGTGACGATAAAGGGGCAGAAGCATGGTATGGATATATAAAAGCATTAAGATGGGTACAGATTAGAATTGATG
>JAQBFG010000271.1:0-16381 GCA_032123495.1 Candidatus Zixiibacteriota bacterium
CTGAATAACCTTCGGGGATATAATTATATTCGGTTGGTAATAGTGCAAGAATCTCACTTAAGGCTTTCTTATTAGATGCGACTTCCAAATTAAAATAATCGAGTGTTTCAGTATTGGGAATACCGGCATTGATTTCAAATCTCCATCCATTGATTTCGATTTCGCTGTCAGATAAAATTGCTTGCTTTTTCTCTAAATCAATTCGAGCGTTAAACGATGAAGCAATTGCCAAAGTCGGAATATTAAGATCAGATTCGCCCGATTTTTTAATTATTATAGAGTCGGTATTAAAGTTACCGCCTATCTGATAGGTCATATTTTCAGGATTGGCCAATTTTGTTTTCAAATCTAATCCAAAGATGCTAAGCCCTATCTGTGATGAATCATCGACATAGTCGATTTGACCGTTTTCTATACTGAAATTATCAAATGAAATGGCTGCCAATGCCAATTCAGATTCCTTTGGAAGATCATCTGTAATTTGAGATGAGGCGGCCGAATCAATCAAGCCGAATACATAATTTAGCTGTCCCTTTCTTGTCTTGAGAAGCGCAATTTTCGGCTCAATAAGAATCAACCTGTCAACTTGAATTTTTCTCTGAAGTAACGGCCAAAGCTGAAGCTTTATATCAAGGCTTTTGGCTTCCAGAAATTGGCTCCAATCGAATCCGTCAGGATTCGATATCTTAATCCCATTGAGTTTAACACCCAAGCCGCCAAAATATGATACCGACAGATCGTCAACGGTTACTTCACGATTGAGCGCTGAAGATATCCTCTCCATCGCCATCTCTTTAATTTTTTCTTTTGGTAAAAAGATAGCTACCGCCGCCGCTCCAATTACAACAACAGCGACAACAGCAACTAACCCCCAGATTATTATCTTCTTAAGCATAATAGTTATAGCACCCCTTTAAGTTTGTTTTTAAGGCCATCAATAATTTGAGCTACTTCCTTAGAATTCCAGTGATTTCCCCGGCTCAATTATTACCACTTCCGTTTTTGAGTCTTTCAGTTTCTCAGCAAAATCAAGTGGCTCCGCATCAATAACCGGCCATGTTTTATAATGAATCGGGACAACAATTTTAGGATTTAAAAATTCAACCGCTTTAACCGCGTCGGTAACACCCATTGTAAAATTATCGCCAATTGGCAAAAACGCCAGATCGATATCATTCATCTCACCAATTAGTTTCATATCATAAAAAAGTCCGGTATCGCCAGCATGATAAATAGTTTTTCCATCCATTGTGATTAGAAAACCGCATGGATTTCCAGTGTATTCCAAACCATCACCGGCTGCTGAACCATGATGCGCAATAGTTAGTTTCACGCGACCAAATGGAAATTTAAAAGCACCACCAATATGCATATTATGTGCCTCGGCTCCCTGCTTTTGCACATACACTGCCAGTTCATTCGGCGCGATAATTGTGGCCTTGTTTCTTTTGGCAATCTCAACGGCATCCCCGAGATGATCACTGTGACCGTGTGTAACTAGAATAAAATCAATTTTGATATCTTCAGCCTTTACAGTGGCCTGGGGATTGCCTGTCAGGAATGGGTCGATAATAATATTGTGTTTGCCATCGGTAATTGAAACGCAACTATGACCATGAAATGTCGCTTTAAGCATTAATCACCTCACTTTATTTTTAAATTATTCAATAACCGAAGTTATACTGAAATTGACTATAATTCAACCATTTTTTTAAGAGATTACACCACCGCCAAGCAGAATGTTTCCATAATAAAACACAGTCGATTGTCCCGGCGTGATAGCGCGCTGGTTTTCGTCAAAAATAACTTCGGCCGAAGTTTCATCAATAACATTGATTGTTGCCAGGGCTGGATTATGAAGATAGCGTATTTTTACTTCTGCCTCGATTTTATCGCGCAGATTATCAAATGCAACCCAATTAATATCGGTAACTATCATTCTGTTTCTTAGAAGGGCCTCATTATCTCCGACAATGATTTTATTATTTCCGGCATCGATCTGATTTACATAAAGCGGCGTCGGGTTGGAAACACCAAGTCCTCTTCTTTGTCCGATTGTATAAAAGACGGTTCCCTGATGTTGCCCAATGACCTCTCCCCGCTCATTGATAATTTCTCCCGGTTCGAACCTTCTTCCCTGCTTTTCTTCCCACTCTTTTAAAAAGCGATGGTAGTTATCATCGGCAATAAAACAGATCTCTCGGGATTCCGGCTTCTTGGCAGTTTTGAGGTTCATCTTTTTTGCAATCTCTCTGATTTGAGATTTTTCAAAGCCGCCCAGAGGAAATAATGTTTTAGATAGCGCCTTTTGATCAAGCCCCCAGAGGAAATATGATTGATCACGACTGTCATCGATACCCTTTTTAATCAAATAACGATTCCCCGTATCATCAAATTCGACTTGACCATAATGACCGGTGGCAATATAATCACATTCCAGCTCCTCGGCCTTCTTAAGAAATGAATTCCATTTCAATTCTGTGTTACATATCACACAGGGACTTGGCGTTCTTCCAGCTTTATATTCAGAAACAAAATTCTCTATAACCACTTCTTTAAACTGTTTTGAAAAATCAAAAATATATAATGGCACCGAAAGCGCATTGCAAAGTTGATGAAGATCGTTTATGGAATCAATTGAACAGCAGCGACCGTCTTTATGAAGGTCACCGCCGACCTCATCATAATCCCACAGCTTCATATGTCCGGCAATAACCTCATAACCGGCTTCTTTGAGCAAATACAAAGCGGTTGATGAATCTACTCCACCCGAAACTGCAACCAGCACTTTCTTTTTTTTTGTCATAAGACCCAAAAAAACGGGGTCGAATTCACGACCCCCAATATTTAATATTTTACAATAACCCTACTTCTTTGAATACAACGGCGACATCAAACGAAGTTTCTCTATTATTTCCGGAAGAACTGAGATCGTGTATTCCAAGTCCTCTTTAGTCGTGAAACGGCCCATTGAAAATCGAATTGATCCCTGAGCTAACTCAATCGGAACTGACATAGCAGTCAACACGTGTGAGGCCGAAAGCGAACCGGAAGTACAGGCAGATCCGGAGGCAACTCCAATACCTTTCATATCAAGTGATAAAATAATCGACTCACCTTCAATATATTCGAAAGAAAGATTCACGGTCGATGATACTCTTCTATCACTTCTTGGACCATTCATATAAACATTAGGAACCGCTTTCATGACACCATCAATAAAAAACTCCGCCAATGCGTCAATCCGATGATGTTCTGACTCTCTTAACGACTCGGCCAGTTCTAACGCAGTTCCAATACCAACAATGCCCGGAATATTTTCAGTGCCGGCGCGCCGTTTTTTCTCATGGTGTCCACCATGAAACAGCGGTGCGATTCGTTTGCCTTTTTTAATATAAATGATTCCGATACCTTTAGGACCATAGACTTTATGTCCCGAAATCGAAAGCATATCACAGCCAAGCTCATCAACATCAATTTTTAGCTTACCTGCCGCCTGTACTGAATCGGTGTGAAAAACTGCCCCGGCTTCTTTGGTAATTGCAGACAATGTTGGAATATCCTGAATCGATCCAACTTCGTTGTTGGCCTGCATAATAGAGACAATCGATGTTTTGTCAGTTATCTTATCTTTTAACTCATCGGAAGATACAAAACCATCTTTATCAACGCCAAGATAGTCAACCTTGAAACCTTCTTTCTCTAAATAATGAGCCGATTCCAGAATGGCATGATGCTCAATAGATGACACAATAACATGATTACGTTTGTTCCTATTTAAAATGGCAGCGCCTTTAAGAGCGATGTTATCCGATTCGGTTCCGCCCGATGTAAAATAAATCTCCGATGGATCGGCATTGATGAATTTAGCGACCTGCTCGCGGGCATTTTCCATTGCCGCTTTCGCTTCCCGCCCAGAAAAGTGAACGGAACTGGGGTTGCCATACATCCCTTTTAAATATGGCAGCATCACATCTAAGACGCGCTCATCTACCGGGGTTGTGGCATTGTTATCAAGATATATCTGTTTCAATTTGCAAACCTCATATTATATTTTACGTTACAAACTTTCCTATAATAGCAAAATTAATGATTTTGTCAACAGGGAGTCAAAGCATCCCTTTTAAGAAATATTATACGGCTAAAAGGCATAAAGAATGGTAAAATGAACCTTATCGCCGGTCGAAATATATTTGGATTTCATCCGGCGAGCATAATCGACCCTGATCGGTCCGGCTGGTGAAATAAATTGAAGCCCAACCCCATAGGAAATGGCCAAACGATTCCATTTTATTTCAAGGTCATTGCGGAATCCATTACCGACATCGGCAAAGACAGAACTCCAGAGTTTGCCAATAAGTTTAAAACGAAATTCCTGATTGGCAATAAGAATGATATTGGCTCCCTCCGCATCACCGTTTTGAAATCTCGGCACAAGGCTCCCTTCTGTAAAACCTCTGATTGTATTGGCACCGCCAATATGGTAACGATCATAAAATGGAACCGATTCCGATTGATCAAATTCACGAACATAGCCGCCTTTAATTCGAGTGGCCGATATCCAACCTGGCCAAACTTTCTGGTATCTTGACCAACTTGCCTCAAGAAGAGTAAATGAATCATCACCACCAAGAAAACCGCCGATATATTCTGCTCTCAGATTTACTAATGATCCTCGTGACGGAATAAAGGGATGATTGCGTGTATCGCGGGTAAGATTGGTAAACAGTTTTCGCCTGATACTAATTCCTTCGTCCTGTTTAAGACCATCTTGTAACTCCTGACTGAGGCCATAAATATTAACTGATTCATACTGAAGTCCAGCGATAAGGCGGGTTCGATCATCAATATTCCTGGTGGTTGAGACAGAAACAAACCAACTCTCCTTGCGATAGTCGCCCTGATCTGGTATTGGAGTTCTAACCCCAGGCGATAACTGTGCGGTAACCGTCAACGGCATTCTTATCGCAAAAAACCATGGCTCCGTCAGACGAACACGATACCAGTGATCTTTGAGCCGCCACTCAGTAAAAACAATAAATGAGGCATTGGCGGTTAATTCCAATCGTCGAGACCGAAGCAGATTTCTCTTGCCCCATGAGCCGGAAAAGGTCCAGGTTAAATCTTTTAGTGAATCTTGGGCGGCACCGGTTTTTAATGATACAAAATGCGTTTTCTTTTCACGAAGACTTAAAACAAAATCGGGCTTGAGACGATTTATTTTATCAGATGTATCAGCCGATGCGCTTGATAAATAGAGGGTGAGATAATATCCGGTTTCCAAAAGATGTTTCTGTGTATTAATAATATCTTTCCGGCGATATATATCTCCCGGTTTGAAACTGATTTCTCTTTCTACCAGTCTCGTATCGAATTTTTTGGCACCTTCTATAATTACATTACCAAAATGCACTAACGAATCAGATTGGACATTAAATTGAATATCGGTACCATTATAATCAATTAATGTGTCTATTGAATATTCAACCTTCGCATACGGATATCCCTCATTTGCCAAAACTGATTTCATATCATAAGCAGTCTGCTTTAATTTGAAGGGATCAACCGGTTTCCCGCTTTTATAACTATTTAGGAAACCGTTAAGACGGTCTCTAAATTTTTCTTCAAAATCGCCATATACAGACTTTTTATCGTAAATAAATTGTCTTCCTTCAAAAACCGCGATCCTTACTAAAACATTTGAATCTGGCAGAGACGGTTCAAATGTTTCAACGACGCCAGCACCCAAAAATCCATTAGACAGATAAAGGTACTTTACCTCCGATGTATCTCGTCTGATCGTTTCTCTTTGAACTCTTCGGCGACGATCCTTTTTAATGGCCCGAAACAGATCACTTACTTTTGAAAAAAGGACTGATTTTACTTCTGATGGTTTAAATGCAGTATCGCTGGGATTATCGGGATAGTCAATATGTATTGAATCGATAACAGGCTCTTCTTTTCTGAGCCAGAGATTTATATCTTTATCCGGAGAAAACTGCGCCAGGACGATAGAACCAGACAGTATTATAGATGCTGCCGTAAAAATGAAAAGCAATCGAAAACTCTGCATCAATACTCCCAATAAAAATTCACAAAAAGCTGATATAGATCATTTTCATCGGCCCGACCCTCGAGCAGCATAAATCTTTTTAATCTATATTCAAAACCAACCTGTTGTCCCGAGGTCCCTG
Organism: Candidatus Zixiibacteriota bacterium; assembly: GCA_032123495.1. Lineage (GTDB taxonomy): Bacteria > Zixibacteria > MSB-5A5 > GN15 > PGXB01 > JAAERC01. The sequence continues at coordinate 6,195 of JAQBFG010000271.1, forward strand.
ATATTGCCGACCGCCCATAAATATAAAGATTGGGATTAGTATAAAATCCAACCGTAACTCTGGTTCCCAGCGGATCATATTTGTCACCATACACAGGATCGATCTCGAAAGTCTCCACCCCAAGTGAGCGAGATCCGATTTTGGTCATCTCAGTACTTAAATAATCAGCCGTCGCGCTTGTCAGTCGGTCCTGAAACCAGCTCGGCGGGCGCTCAGAGCCATTATCTTCCTGATAATAATTAGTCAGCAAAACGGGCAAAATCTGCTCGGTTCTTAATCGTGAACCTTCGGCCGCCTCGATAATCGGTTCATCAAGCGTTCCGGTGATTCTGACCGGCAGATCAAACGATTCGGTGGTCGGTTCTTCATTGATATTTGATGTCGATGATCCCCTGATTTTAGTTGATGCCAAAATATCGAGCCTTGGGTTTGGAAATTCAATATCCTCATAGCTGGTAATACCTCCTGGTTCTAATCGAAATGTTCTCCCTGCTATAAAACCTTTTCCCCGTAAAATCTCCAGCGACCCTAAAAACCGCCAATTTCCATCCTCTCTAATAAAGTTCAGATTGCCGGTAAATTCTGCATCAATATCATCATTTTTGACCCAAAGATTCGATGGAAACTCGACATTCAGATTCAGGTCCCAGGTATCCTCTCCTTCAAATGCTTCAAGTATAACCCAGCCTTCATTTGGTTCTGCAAACGGTTCCCGATAATGTGTCTCGCGGACAATCCCTTCTCCAAAAACCGAGGGTGGAGTCAGTCCTACCACGACAAGATTGTACTGCTCAATTAAAGCAGTAATTTCGCCAAGCTCATATTTTGCCGGAAACTCTTTAATTGACACGGTGACGTCATAATCAAATTCATCTACCGAATTAACTTTTATCTTTCCGGATGCTTCGACCATCCCAACATTTTTATTCCCATTTTGGCAAATCGCAGACACTTTTTCGAAAAATATATTCTGGTCATTCATCCTTAATTCAATCTCAAGATTTTCAAGCGGGTATTGTAAATCGTACAATTGTACCTTGCCATTTTTCACCGATGCGATTCCATTTAATCGTGGTCTGGTTGGTGTCCCGGTTAATTCAATTTCAGATTCGAAATCGCCTACCATCTCCTCCACCTCATCAAGCAACAGACTGATAAGATCAAATCTGACATCCTGAGCATGAATTTTGATGTTCTGCTCATTTTCAGGAAAGCGATTATCAACTTCTGTTAATGTCAGATCAATGGGATAATGTCCGGTCGCAGTATAATATCCACTATAGCTATCCAAAGAAAGCGAATCAATGGCGATATTCTTTTCGGCATAATTAAAATCTGCATATATATCGCCCAACACCAAATTTCGATAACTTAATGAATCAACCTTGCCAATAAAATTAATTAATGGTGATTGAAAAGACCCGTATAGATGTGATTGTCCGGATAACAAGCCGCCAATTTTATACTCATCGGTTAATAATTCGACCCAGGGGGTAATATTAATACTTTCACTTGATGCTATTATATTCAAGGTCTCATCATAGTTAATTCTACCACTCCAACCAATGAAGCCAATCGGTCTCTGCAATTTTGTATCTGCAAAGTCAAAACCTGATGAATCAATCGTTATATTTACTGCCGATGCATTTTCAAAGGAAAGATCAAAAAGACTTATATCAACATCATCTAAAATCAATTTTTGTGGGTATGACACATAATCAAAATTCCCATTACAATATAGCTTGGTATAAGGGTTAAAATACTTGACCGTATCTATGGCGACATAGTGCGAATCAATTATCATGTGCAGCCAACAACTATCATGAGGAACGGAATAGGCCATGCCATCAAATAAACTTAAAGTTGCATAGCCAGAGCGATCATACAAAAAGTGATCGATATTAAACTCTGATCTGGCTCCTGAAGAATATATCTGATAAAGCCATAACGAATCTGATAGAAATATCCCGGAAAGATCAGGGTTAGCCAACTGACCGGTCATTTCTCCGACAAATCTCCCGCGTCCGCCCAACTCACTGATAAATATTTTATCATTAAATGCTGACAAATCATTGAATTCCGCCCGTCCCGAGATATCAATCTCACCGGCATACTCCAATTTCCCACCAGCATAGAAATTATTATCAAAATACCTTATTTCAAAGTCATTGTAAAATAAGATACTGTCGGTTGTAATCGTTAAATCTCCAATTGCCTGATGAGCGTGATATTGATCAAACCATGATTCCCCCAGATTCAGATTAAAATTGAGAACAAGGTTTTCATTCACCAATCCCTCTCCAACCAACTGCAGGTCTCCATTGAGATCAGTAGCAAACGATTCAAAAATTAGATTATCCAAATTAAAATGCTTTATTCTGCCATTGAGGAAATATTCTTCCGGGCGAATATCCAGATTCATTTCGCCGCTTGCCTCAATAATGGCACCGCCCAGTATTTTACCACTGAGGGTATCAAAGGTTAGAATATTATTGGCAAATTGAAAATCGGTGTAAAGCGAATCAAGGTGCTTATCCATAAAAGTCCCTGATAATGTAACCCCTCCCGATAAACCGCCTTTTTCGAGTTGCACATATCCGGTTGTGGCCAGATTTCCAGTCAAATCTATTCCAAGAAATGAAAATATTTCATTAACATTTAAATTTGCGGCATCAAGATCGACTCTTAAACTGGGGGCTTTTGATAGTAACACTTGTCCTGCAAGCCGGACATTCGATGAATCGGTGATAACAAAAATATCCTGAAACATGAGGCTGCTCCCGGCCAGGGTAGCTTTTCCCCCCCCCGATTTAAGCGACAACCTGGAATCGGACGACCAATAACTAAGAGCATCAATATCAATGGAATAGGTGTCTTCCTGCCCAAGGACATGGGCCATCAGAATAATATTTTTAAAGGTCATAGTACCAGTTTTCGAAATAAGATTAAATTTAAGATTGTTTAATCCTAATTCATCAATAGAAAACTCAAGTGATTTTGCCTCAATATCGGTTTTGTCTGTCGGCTTCGGTATCAGCCATTCCCTATTTTCATTTTGCCTCAGAGATATTTCAGCCGAATCAATATAGATTTTTGAAAATTGCAGCCGTTCGCGTAAAAAATCAGTCAGCGAATATTCTGTCACCAGATGTGGTATAAAAGCCATATTATATCTGCTGACACCATCATCATAAAGAATAGTAATATTATTAATCTCTAATGTTGAAAAATAATCACCGCCAATGTCACCGATCTGGATCTTTACAGGGAATTTATCTTTTACAATCTGATTCAATTTATAGTTAACAAAGTATTCGAGCAGCCCAAAATGAAACACTGTAAAATAGAATACAATCAGAAACAAAAATATTGATAGCGGAATGCCGATTAAAATCTTAAAGCGACGAGTCATATTTTTGATTCCACTTTTGATATTAATCGAATTGCCAAATCGTAGGCTTTATCGCCAGCCAATGGTTTAATATCTTCGTTAACTTGTTTAATCAATTTAATCGATGCGCCAACATTGAGAGAACCGATAATATGCGAGACAAGTTGCCTTTCCCTCTGATCGACAATCAACGCCGCCACTTCGGCCAGCTCTCTTTCAACAGAACTTAATCCGGGACGCGTCAACACTTTTCCATATCCTTCGATTACCATCCAGCGAAACATCTCCGGCGATATTGATAAAAATCTTGCTTTTAACCGTTCATAGTTTTTTCCATAAACTTGCTTGCACAGCTTTATACCATTTTCAAACCACCTGGATGATTCTTCTTGAGTGACTAGATTAAACTCTTTTTCGAATGCCCCATTTGAATCACCATAAATTTCGTTAAATGCAATTGTCGCTTCAATCATCCTGGGGAAGCCAAGAAACAGATAACTTTGCAAAATGATTTCATAGATTGCTTTATAATCAAAATCCCTTTTATGCAAGTATTGTAGAATCGATAATACCCTCTCCTGCTCTCCAATAGCAATAATAGCCGAAAGATACGACAGAATTCTGATTCGTACGGTATTCTCAGACAATTCCAATGAATCAAAATATTTATATGTGTCAACATCAATCATAATTGAAGAGTATAATAAACTTTAAGCCTTTGGCAGGCAACTGCAAACTATAAGTATTTAGAATATTGTATTAAAAAATGCATAAAAAAAGCCGCCCGAATTTACCAGAGAAATGTAAATAATCAGCGGCTTTATATATTCTTTACCAAATTTTATCGACTACTATTAACTCCTTTGTATGAGTTTGATTGAAGATAACGATAAGTTCTTATCATTGGCGGATATTGTCGGTTGAATGGAGAGCGAAAACTGTTCCGCTGTGATGATGAAGCCAACGTTCCAAAACTGCTTTGATTGGATAATTGATTGACTAATCCGTTTATTCTGGTTGCACGAGCAACCTCTTTGTTAAATTCCCATTCAGGTTGAACCGTCAAATAGCTATCATCCAACTCAGTGGAAACATAAGTGGATACCTCCTGAGTATCTATAAATAGATCCATTCCACCTGAAAAAATAAAGGCAAAGACAAAACAGGCGGTGGCAAAAATCGGAGCCAGCCGATTGAAAGTAACCACAGGGATCTTCTTTGGCAAATACGCCTTTGATCTGGTTTCTTTGAACCGTTCATCGGCTACCCGTTTAAGAAGCAGGCTGTTAAAATCATCCGAAACGGTATAACCAGACAATTCGCCAACAGATTTATTCAGTTCCCGATATGCCGTTTCTTCATAACGGCATCTGATGCATCCCTCCAGATGCGCCGCTATCGCGCCGGTTCGCTTCTCAGCCAACTCGCCCTTACAATAAGCTGACAGGAAGGAGCGTACCTTTTGACAACGCATTAGATTCCTCCATTCTCGGTTTCAATTTATCTCTTAGTAATGCTCTCGCTCTATTCACTCTCGATTTGACCGTTCCTAATGGAATATTCATTACTTTGGCAACCTCCTCGTAAGATTGCTCCTGAATATCCCTGAGTATAAATGCAGTTTTATATTTCTCCGGTAACGAATCAATTGCATTTTCCAACACTTTGGATATATTGGAAGGCAGCTTCATCTCCACCGAAATTTCGCTTTCATGTCCCTGCATATCAGTAATATCATAGAATTTAAAACGTTTCCTTTTTCTAAGTTCATTGCGGGCCAGGTTCAATGCTATTGTGTACAGCCAAGTCGAGAAGCAGTGTCGGAAATCAAATGAGTCCCGATGTTGATACACTCGAAGGAAAGTTTCCTGAACGACATCTTCGGCTTCCTGTTGGCTGCTGATCATTCTGACAATGGTGTTCATCAGGCGGTTTTTGTATTTGTCAACAATTTCACTAAAGGCAACCATATCGCCATTCTGAACCCTCTTTATCAGGTTATAATCTCGCTGCTTTTCAGTTTCTTTTTCCACAAACCTCCCAACGTTCTATAAATAATACATTCGACATCTCAAAAAGTTCCTAAATAGTTATAAGAGACTTTATATCAATAAATTACGAAAATACTAGCCAATAACTCAACGAAAAATATCCCAGGGATAGCCAAATATAAACAATAAAAATCCGGCCAAAAACAATAAAATGAGTGGAATTGAAAAGATTCGATAGACTTTGCCCAAACTTGCCTTAAAGAATTCAGTGGTCAAAATCAGGCAAAAGTGAGTAGGAGAGAAGATCATACCTACATAACCGGCCACAAATGCGAGGAAAATATTGCCTAAATTTATGTCTGGCTGATATAGATATCCTGATAATATTGGAAATGACAACCCTATCATCGCCACCAAAATACCAGTTAACAAACCTGAAGAAAATCCTACCAAGATAATAATTATTGCTTCCGGCAGACCATATTGACTTGATAACATATTTATTGAATTTACAGCATTGGTCACCTCAAGCATTTGTTGGAATGATATAATTCCAAAAACAAGCATAAACAGGCGAATCGAAAATACCTCTTTGGCTACCGGTTTCAATTTTGAAAGCGGCGGTTTTTCAATTATGAGCAGAATTATGATCGATATGGTAACCGAAAGCAATAAGCCAATCGGAAAAACAGCATATAAGAAAATAGCCAGAACAATCGGCCAAACCGCGCTTAGAATCCCCAGGAATGGCCGGACCAGTTGACCTCTGCCATTATTTTTATTCTCAATTTTTCTAATAAGAAAGATATATCCAATAGTTATCATAAACAAGGTCATTGGGAACATCATAAACGATATGGTTTCAACTGGCAGTGCCGTTAATCCGGCCGCCAGAATAACTCCCGGATAGATCGGCCAGAAAAACTCAATAACATGTCGTGACCAGTAATTGACCGCGGTCGCAAATTCGGCCGAATATTTGTTTCGTGGAAGAACCTTGTCAACCAGTGGAGCTGAAAGGAGTGCTCCACCCGGCATCGGCATCATCCCGACTAGCAGCGGCATTGCTGCCGCAGCAGTTTTGGCCCCGCCTTTTAAATTACTACTGGCAGAAACCATTTTGTCCAAAGTGCCGATTTCCTTTGATATCTTCCCCAAAAAAGTAATCAGAAATATTATCCCAAGAAGGTTTAAGAAACGATGAGAAACAATAACCTCTTTATAGTTCTCCAATATCTCATAAAATGATAGATTGAAAAGAATGGCAACCAGCAGACTGGCTAAAAACAAAGTATAGCCAACATACAGGTTTTTTTTGAGGGCAATTACAATCCCTCCAAACACTATTATTAATTTAAATACATCAATCATTATCCCGCCAATATATCGTCTAATGCAATTCTGTCAATAAATGAATAAAGTCAGAAAGAATAATTATGGTTCATAAACTGCTATTGTGCGATGGTAACTTATACTATATATTAAACCACGTTATGAAAATAGTATGTTCTATAGATGGCAAAAAGATCACCAAATCTGATGCAAAAATATCAGTATTTGATAATTCTCTTTTTTATGCCGATGGTCTTTTTGAGACATTTATGGCATTTGGCGATAATATAATTTTTATGAAAGATCACCTGAATCGGCTGCAAAAAGGTTCCAGACTTATTAATCTAAAAATCCCGGTGTCAGATAAAACACTCGCAAAATGGCTAAATCAGGCCAACCAGGCTAACCCTGCCCCCACAAAAAAGATACGCCTGACAATCACCGCCGGAGAATCATCGTTTTGGGCCGGAAAACCGGGCCGTCCTCGGGTTATTATTATTGTTACCGATTACAATATACCAACTTCTCCATTCCGGCTGATAGTCTCTCCTTATAGAATCGATCATGCCTCACCATTTAGAAATGTCAAAACGCTTTCCTTTATAATTGAAATGACCTCGCGGAAACATGCCTATTCTTCAAAATTTGATGACGCGATCCTTCTCGCTCGCAATGGTTATATTGCCGAGACAACTTCGGCCAATATCTTCTGGGTAAAAAATGGGATATTGTTCACGCCGCCGCTTAACGCCGGTTGTCTGGAAGGAATGATTAGGAAACATACTATTGAAGTAGCAAAATTAAATAATATTCAGGTTATCGAAAAAAGGTCAAGGTTAAGTACACTATTAAAAGCAGATGAGATTTTTGTCAGCTCCTCCCTTAAACTAATTATTCCGGTATCTTCCATAAATACAGACAAGACATATCGTTACAATATTGGACCAATCACAAGAAAGTTAAATAATTTATTGCTTGAATATATTAATTCCGAAGGTTTAAAAAATTAATTATGGAATTATATGATATTTTGGTTAAAAGACGATCTATTCGCGCTTACAAAAATAAACCGATTCCGAAGGAAAAACTGCTAAAAATTCTGGAAGCGGCGCGACTGGCGCAGTCAGCCACCAATCGTCAGCCCTGGCGATTTATTATTATTCGGGATGCGGCAAACAGGAAAAAGATCGCCGAGTTATGCACTGGAAATAAATGGGCCGCTGACGCCTCTGTGATTTTGGCCGGAGTGGCGGTTGACACTAATTACAGAATGGGAAATGGCCGACCAGCATCAGATATTGATTTATCGATCGCTCTCACTCAAATATCGCTGGCGGCGGTTGATCAGTCGCTTGGAACCTGCTGGATCGGATCATTTAAATATGATGAAGCGATGAATTATTTGAAAATCCCCAAAGAGAATATACTGGTTGGATTTATGACCCTGGGATATCCGGACGAATCACCATCGCCAAAATCCCGCAAACCAATGGAAGAGATAATATTCCATGAATTTTGGGACGAATAGATAAAGTGCATAGATTATTACTCCAGAACAATTATTGTGCGCTATAATTTGAGAAACTCAGATAATATTGTACAAACCTATATAGTTCAGCTTATTAAATAAATGTTCAACTTTGGAACAGTAATTGCCTTGTAGTATATAACATGAATGGTAGTTTTATATTGATTACAGTTTATTTGAGGATTATTATCGCATAAAACTATCAAGGAGGATAAAATGAGATTTGGTATTAAATCGATAATTCTTATTGCTTCATTATTGTTGCTGTCCGCTGGCCAAATATATTGTCAGGAAGATGAAACAGAATCGTATTTTGGCATTCAGCCGCGCAATTTAGTTGACGCCCCAACGGCCTGGACTCTCCCCCGCGGTTGCTATGATTTAACGCTGAGAGTCTTTCCCAATGGCGGCATTATCGGAGCAACTAATATCGGCCTGTCCGGCAGGTTTATGATAGGGATATCTTATGGAGCCGAGGCTATTATTGCCGAAACCGAAGCTAATTGGAATCCCAACATTGAATTCAACATAAAGCTGCGTTTGATTGATGAGGCGTATTATCTGCCTGCTATTGCGGTTGGTTTTACATCTCAGGGATATGGTTCTTATGATGATGCCAATAAACGATACGCTTACAAATCCAAAGGGTTTTATGCGGTTGCGACGAGGTCATTATACTTGTATAATTTATCTCTTGGTGGGCATTTCGGAGTCAACTTCACTATGGAAGATGAAGACAATGATAAAGATCCCACGGTTTTTTTTGGCATCGATACGCAGTTCAGCAACAATGTTGCCATCATTGCCGAATACGATATGGCCCTCAATGATGATAAAGGTGGCAATGGTTTTGGTCGGGGACGAGGGTATCTTAATCTCAGTATAAAATGGCTCTATTCGGAAAATCTTGAGTTGGAAGCGGTCTTTAAGAATCTTTTAAATAATCGCGAACAGATTACATCTTTTGGCCGTGGCTTACGTTTTACCTATGTTGAGTATTTTTAGAAAAATATAATTCTGGAGGTCTGTAGTATAGATGAGTAAAATAATTACATTGATGTTATCAATCATATTCCTCACTCTGATGGTCTCCGGTTGTTATACTATCCTCCAGCATCCCGATTCTGAAGCTCATTTTGAGGCCGAAGATTATCAGGCCGATTGTCTCGGGTGTCATGCCGAATATCATGAATACCCTTATGGGTACTTTTATGGAAATTATCCCGATTACTGGTGGTCTAATCCACGCTGGGGACAGTACTATGCCTACCCCTGGTGGTGGGACAATTATTGGTATGACAACAATAATCAACACACGCAAAAAACAGAAGATGACAGTCCCTCACTTCGTTCAACAAGCGGGAAAAAAATGGAACGGCGCGAAACCTTAAGACCGCCTTATTCAGTTGGCACAACCAATATTAGTCGTTCAGGCGGTAGCAGTGGAAACACCGGTGCCAGCGGCTCTACCAGTACACCATCCGACCAGGGTACACAACCTGCTGACAATCCCGATAACACGAAAGTCAAAGAAACAAAAGAAGAAGAGAAGAAAAAAGAAGACAAGAAAGCACGCCGGAGAGGCGGAGGAAGATCACGATGAAACAACCTGTTCAGATGACAATAAAGATTTTACTTTGTTTTGTTTTAATAACCGGCATTTCTTCAGCTGAATATATCGAACAAGTTGAAGAGATCACCGCCGGGAATTTCTTTGGATATGGCGCCCGCCAGATGGCGATGGGTGGAGCAGGTATTATGGCAATCGATGGTGCCGCACTATTTTATAACCCGGCCAATCTGGCCAGAATCCCTCGGATTGAATTTAATTTTGGATTGTCAAATCAAAAGTATACAAACAAATCATCAGTCCGGTCGATCAGAAGAGAAGTCGATTATAGCGGTGCAGTTACTCAATCAGATATCCTCTCTCCCCGCTTCGATG
>JAQBFG010000272.1:0-7084 GCA_032123495.1 Candidatus Zixiibacteriota bacterium
ATAATAATAGAATCAACCATGATTTGGTGGAAAAATTGTTTTGCAGTAGTGTAAGTATCAGGTGTATGATAAAAACCCATCCAATTGGTTGGATACAAATTTGAAACATAGAGCGAATTATTCCGTATAGGATAGCGTGAAGAAAGTTCTCCAAATCAGTTTGGCATCTATTCTGAGCTTGTTTATTTTGCTCTTCGGAATCACGGCCTTTTGGGCTCGGCGTGACGAACTCGGCGGTGTCGTCGCCGATACTCAAGTCGACATATCCCCGGGCTATCATCGATCAGGCTCACAACAAAACATCGATAGCCAATGGTATTAATCTGGCGGCAGATGATAGCCGTTCCCAATCAAGAAAGGAATTGAATGATTAATCAGCTACTTCCTCAGCACATCGACAATACGTATCGCGGTTACAAACTCGCACTTTGGCTCTTTGGATTGATTGTGGCCGTGACGACCCTCCAGGGTCTAATGGTTATCATCGATGGCTACTCAATCGCGGTGTCCGCCGACGGCATCCCACTTGACACATACGCACCCGCGGCCGCACAGACAGTTGTAGCACTTTTTGCACTCCTGGGGCTATCACGCCTGATTTTGTCTTCATTATGTGTTTTGGCGTTGGTGCGTTATCGCAGCGCGATCCCCTTCATGTTTGCATTGCTCGTGGTAGAGCAGTTAGCCAAAAAACTGATTCTCCACTTCGTGCCGATTGTCAGGACAGGAACAGAACCTGGATCCGTTATAAACCTCATACTCCTCGCTCTGATGATCGTTGGCCTCGCGCTATCGCTATGGAGGCGGGGTAAACCGGAGACGCATTCGTAAGTTCGTTCAAACTAGCAATTGACCACAAATGTATGATCTGGTTCCGGGGAGGCATTGTGCATTCCGCCAATTAGATTGGTTTCAATTATACTGTAGATGACTTGTTTTTAATTATCATGGAGGTGCCTATTGAAAGCTATCGTACGAACAAAATACGGATCGCCCGATATTCTTGAATTGAAAGATATTGTTAAGCCTGTTCCAATGGACAATCAAGTACTGGTAAAAGTGTATGCGGCGTCCGTAAACCCGCTTGACTGGCACATTCTGCGTGGCATACCGTTTCTGGTCAGGCTTATGGGTTTTGGACTTCTGAGGCCGAAACATCAGATACTAGGAGCCGACATATCGGGCTTGGTTGAAGCGGTTGGCGCAAATGTAACTCAGTTTAAAGTGGGTGATGAAGTCTATGGCTCGGGCATGGGCGGATTTGCAGAATATACATGTGTTCGAGAAGACAAATTAGTGCTAAAGCCAGCAGCTATGACTTTCGAGCAGGCTGCGGCTGTACCAGTCGCTGGCCTGACTGCATTGCAGGGTCTTCGTGATCACGGACAGATACAGCCGGGTCAAAAAGTGTTGATCAACGGAGCCTCTGGAGGTGTCGGCACCTTTGCCGTACAGATTGCCAAGGCGTTGGGAGCTCATGTTACCGGTGTCTGTAGCGGGCCAAACCTGGAGATGGTTCGTTCTCTTGGTGCCGACAACGTGATTGATTACACAAAAGAAGAGTTCTGGCGGAGTGAGAATGAATACGATCTGATCATTGACAACGCCGCATTTTATTCGATACGTAAGACATTACGCGCCTTGAAACCGACCGGGATATATGTCTTGATAGGTGGCTCCTCATCCACTATGAGTCTTTTGAAATCGTTGATTTTTAATCCTCTTATTTCAAGGATCATGGGGAGAAAGCTGGTTTCGTTCATAGCGAGCATGAATCAGCCAGATTTGGTTGTTCTCAAGGAACTCCTTGAGGCCGGTAAAGTCGTGCCTGTTATAGATAAGAAGTATTCATTGAGTGAAGTTCCTCAGGCGATCCGATATGTTGAAGAAGGACACACCCGTGGAAAGGTAGTAATTACCGTGCACCGATAGGTACAGGTAGGTCAGGAGCCGTGTGCTCCTGACCTACCAAGCCTTTGACATGCCAAGAGCATCATTTGTAAATCTCAATATTTATAATCTTTTGGGGCAGAAATTGAGACATTGATTAGTGAAAAGATGGAGGCCGGGAGTTATAAAGCAACTTGGAATGGAACAGACATTGCCAGCGGAATTTATTTTTATCGAATTGAAACCGACGATTTTTCGGAGACAAAGAAGATGCTACTTTTAAAATAAAGAATCTGTCAGGTACGGCGACCCGACAGCACAAAAATAGATCCCCCGGGCAGATGTGGATTTTTCTGGCTATCTGCCGCCCACGTGAGACAATTATCTCTCCAATATATAAAGGCGGTAGAACCTCTACCGCCTTTTTTGAATCATTTAAACATAAATCTATAAACTTATAATCTGCTCAGTGCATTTTCTGCTTTTGATTTTAATTCGCCGCTCAGACCGTTTTTAATCGCTTTGTTCAAAAAAGTTTTGGCTTTTTGCAATGAGTCAAGATTGATATAATTGATTCCGGAATAGTAGTTGTAAACCGGATTTCTGGAATCAATATCCAGCGCCTTTTCAAAATTCTTGCCGGCCGCTTTATATCTGGTCTGCACTATTTCTGCTCTGCCCATCGTAATATAATCATCAGGATCTCTGTAAGTCCTTTGCGCTATTCTGATATAATTCATCAGTGTCGCCAGCATTTTTTGGTCTAAATCATCCTTGTCGATCATAATTGCCGCCATCCGACTATACGGCTTGCCGGTAAATTGATTGATCTTTATAGATTTATCAAAATATGCCAAAGCAGAGTCGGCCTCTCCCTTTTCCTCCATTATCAAGCCAAACTGACAATACAGATCATCCATCATTGTATTAAATGGAACCGCCGCCTGGAAGTATCCTTCAGCTTCATCATTGGCTCCGTTTTCCATATAATACACACCGGCCAACAGCAGGGCGACAGCATTATCCCGATTGTTTTCCAAACAGCTTTTTACAATCGGCTCCACATCTTCCGGAGAATCATCCTCTTTAGCCAGTTCAATCGCCAACCGGTAGTGATCAATATCCCCCGAAGCAATTTTTATCAGTGAACCAACAAAATCTCGCGCCCTTTTAATGTTGCCAGTTTCTCTATATAAAGAAATCAATTCCGAGGATATCAGACGATTGTAGATAACCGAATTATCCAGACTTTCAAGGAAATTTATGGCATCATTAAATCTATTTTTTCTTATAAGAATTTTGACTTTGCCGAGTATCGCGCCAATATTGATTTTATCAAAAGTCAGCGCCTGGTTATAATAATATGCCGCTTTCTCAGAGGAGTCAACCTGCATATAAAGATCGGCTATTTTTACCAATCGAGGCGGATTGTCCTCTACTAATATTTCAAGTCTGGTCAAAGATTCATTGGCCGCCGCTATTTTCCCGCTCAAGAAACCAATCCCTGATTTCAAATATACGGTTTCAAAATCAAGCGGAAGTAAACCCTCTAAAGTTGTCATAATACCATCGGCGCTTCTCCAGTCACCATTATTCAAAAATAGTTGAGGTTTTTTTAAAGTTATTTCGTTGCGCAGACCAAGATGATAATTTTCCCCCTCCGCAATTTGATCAGCATGCTCCATCGCCATTATGGTTCCCTGGATATCTTTGCTGACCCATTTGACTTCTGCCATATACAACTGCTGCGCCGGAGATATTCTATTTTTTGATACCATTTTGGCATAATATTCTTTGGCCCGAACAGCCTGACCTCTTGCCAGCATCAGTTTTGTTTTGAGATATGGGATAACATTATTATTGGAAGTTACCTGCGCCAATTCATTAACCAAACGATAGGCGTCGGCAAGATAATTGATATCAATAAATGATTCTGCAATATCAGCTTTTTGATAATAATCTGTTTTGCCAATCTTTAAGGCATCGTGATAATAAATCGCCGCTGAATCGTTATATCCGATGCTGGCATAAATATCTCCGGCTTCAAGAAGAATTTCAATATTGTCTCTGTTTTCGGCGACCGCCTGCGAACAATGATTAAGCGAAGCCTCTAAATCGCCATCATGAAGCAATAACTTTGAATAAAACAGATGCTGTTGAGAATTACATGACGATTCAGTTGTTAGTTTGGCCATCTCTTCCCGGGCCAGTTGATACTCTCCAATAAAAAGAAGCATCTCGGCATTTAAAGCAAATACGGCAAGAGAATCATCTTCGCTCTGTCTGTATTGCGAGGAGAACTCCAGGGCCATGCTGGGATGATCGGTTTTGGCAGCAAGTTTAACGAGAGCCTTTAATCCGGGAGCAAAATCACTATTATTTGTCAAAATTCGCAAATACTCATTGAGGGCGTCGATATCGCGTCGATCCTTTTCCTTGGCTATTGCCCGGCCATAATATCCGTAAGGCGATTCGGGATTGGTGGAGTCGATTTTGTTAAAGGACTCAATCGCTCCATAATAATCGCCGATTTTTAAAGATTCAAGACCGCTATTAAATAGATCATCTTCACTAGTTTGCAAAAACGAGCATGAAACCATCAAAAGCACCAGGACCGAAAAAATAGCATACATCTTTTTCATTAATTACCTCAAAATTACATCTTTCATTTATCAAATTCAGGCCATAATAGTTAATTTATAAAGTTTTAGCAAATATTATGCTGAAAATATAAAATAATGTTGTATTGTAAAAAACTCATATTATATTATATAGAAATGAGCAAGCTTAGTTCAATTGATTTAGTAAAAAAATACCGGAAAACTACTGTCGTTAATGGTGTTTCGCTTGAGATCAACTCTGGTGAAGTCGTTGGACTATTGGGGCCAAATGGCGCGGGGAAAACTACTACATTTTATATGATTATCGGTTTTACCGGCCCGGGAAGCGGCAACGTTTTTATTGGAGACACTGAAATAACCAAATACCCGATGTATAAAAGAGCTCAAATGGGAATTGGGTATCTGGCCCAGGAAACATCGGTATTTAGAAAATTAACGGTCGAAGAAAATATAATGGCTATCCTACAGATGAGAAAACTATCTCGAAAAAAACGACAGGAAAGGCTTGATTTTCTTCTTAATGAATTGGACATCAGCCACTTACGCAAAAGAAAGGCATATAATCTGTCCGGCGGGGAAAGAAGACGGGTCGAAATTTGCAGAACTTTGGTAACCGAACCGCAGTTTATACTGTTAGATGAACCTTTTGCCGGAATTGACCCAATTGCTGTTGAAGATATCCAGAAGATTATCTCGAGACTGACCGAACAGGGTCTGGGCGTATTAATAACCGACCATAATGTGCGGGAAACTTTATCGATTTGTAATCGGGCCTATATAATGTGCGATGGTAAAATATTAAAATCGGGGACAGCCGAATTTCTCGCCGAGGACCCGGAAGCACGTAAAATATATCTAGGAGAGAAATTCAAATTGAACTAGGCAAAGGTTAAGGATATAGTATAAAGCCAACTATTAGAATAAAATATGAACAGTTAATCGGATTTGAAGGAGATATGATTAGTTTGGCAGGCATTTATCTAAATTAAAAAATAGTAAAAACCGATAATAAGAGAGATGTAGATAATAGCCAAACTAAGTAATTTTGTAACAACAGGTTAATTATGAAACTCGGACTACAACTCAGATTAAAACAAACGCTGGCGCCACAGCTTATTCAATCGCTGAAGATGCTTCAAATGCCTATTTTAAAGTTAGAACAAACTTTACGGCATGAACTATCAATCAATCCGATGCTTGAAGAGGTTGAAGTCCTTGAGCAGGTTGAATCTGATGATGATGTTATCAAAGAAACAGAAGAGAAACTTGATCCCGAATTAGATAAAATTGACTGGGATGCTTATCTCGGCGATGAATATGATGGTTACAAAGCCAAGAGCAATTATAGTAGCGAGGAAGAAAGTTTTGAAAAGACTCCGGTAATGCAAAAGACTTTGTACGATCATCTGACTGAGCAATTGTCATTTCTTAAATTGAGCGAAGAGGATCATTTGATTGGTGAGTACATTATCGGAAATATTTCACCCAACGGATATTTGGTCGTCTCGGTTGAGGATATTTCTACCGAGTTGGATATACCTATCGAAAATATTGATCTTATTTTAGAAAAAATACAAAAATTCGATCCTATTGGAGTAGGTGCTCGAAATCTCCAGGAATCACTTCTTATCCAATTAAAGGAAAAAGGCCTCGAGGATTCAACCGCCTATCGCATTGTTCGCGATCATGTGAATGATCTCGACAAGAAATCAATGCTGCAAATATCGCGCTTAATGTCGGTTCCGTTTGAACGGGTTCAGCAGGCGATGGAACTGATCAAGACATTATCTCCGACCCCTGCCCATGGCGGGTTCGATAGCTCGGCAGCAATAATCATTCCTGATCTTGTGGTTGATAAAGTTGGCGATGAGTATGTGGTTTTCCATAATGATAAGAATACGCCCCAGTTGAGAATTAGTGCCGGATATAAACAATTGCTGAAAAAAGGCAACAATACATCAAAAGATACTAAAAAGTATGTGCGGGAAAAACTGGAACAAGCCAGATGGCTTTTAAATTCCATTAATCAGCGCCGTTCGACAATGGTTAGAGTAATGGAAGCCATTATTGCCGAGCAAAGAGAGTTCTTCGAAAAAGGGCCGGCCTTCGCCACGCCTATGATTATGGAGGATATTGCTCGAATAGTTGAGATGAATGTCGCCACAATCAGCCGTGTTTCAAATGGAAAATATGTTCAGACGCCTCAAGGCGTTTTCGAAATAAAATATTTCTTTAATACCGGAATTGCCAATGAAGACGGTGGAGAAACTTCAAAAAGACATGTCAAAAAACAAATTGAAGAAATAATTGCCGCCGAAGATCTGGCTCATCCTTTTTCCGATCAGGAGATTTTCCGAAAGCTTCAGGAGGAAAAGATAAAGATTGCCCGGCGAACTGTCACTAAATATCGTGAAGAACTAAAAATATTACCGGCTCGGTTTCGTAAGCGGAAGGAATAGAGCAATTGAGTTCGAGCGTTTCTTATTGTCATTTGATTTCCTCAACATTTGGGCCGCATATCTGTATAAAATGGAAGAGAACCATTTCGATGGATCGAATTCAAAATTTAAATT
>JAQBFG010000273.1:0-3071 GCA_032123495.1 Candidatus Zixiibacteriota bacterium
TATTGAGAAAACAAGTTTGGACGCGGAAAAACTTAAAATGTGATATTAACACTTTAGGCAATAGGTTATCTTCATGGAGAAACTACCTTTAAGTAAGACAGGGGAAATGTCGAAAATAATAATGTCGGGTATTCTATTAAAGGCAATGTCGGTTCTGTTTGATTATTTTGATATAGTCAGGAAAAACAATTCAGCAACACTCATCGAGGCTTAGGAGGTCAGCATGGATGAAGAAAAAAAATTGGATCTTACTGAAAACTCTTTAAAGGTCCTCGAACGGCGTTACCTTAAAAAGGATGAACAGGGTAAAATCGCCGAGACACCGGAAGAAATGTTCCGTCGGGTTGCCACAGCAATAGCAGCACCGGAGAGAAACTTCCGGGCGACCGCGGTAGAAATTAAAACACTGGAAGATGATTTTTACGAAATAATGTCATCTTTACAATTTATACCGAATTCGCCGACCTTGATGAATGCCGGAAGGCCGCTGGGACAGCTTTCCGCCTGTTTTGTTTTACCAATAGAAGATTCGATGGAATCGATTTTCACCGCCGTTAAAGATACGGCGATGATTCATAAATCAGGCGGCGGAACCGGTTTTGCCTTCTCTCGACTTCGTCCCAGTAATGCGGTGGTCGCTTCGACTTCCGGCGTGGCCTCAGGTCCGATATCATTTATGAGAGTGATTAACTCGGCCACCGAAGCAGTTAAGCAGGGTGGTACCAGACGTGGTGCCAATATGGGCGTTCTTCGCGTAGACCATCCGGATATTCTCGACTTTATCTCCTGCAAAGATGATTTGAAAGAATTAACCAATTTTAATATTTCGGTAGCGTTAACCGACTCCTTTATGCGGGCTGTCGCCGAAGATGGCCTTTATGAATTGGTCGATCCGAGAACCGGTGCGGCACATATGAAAGATGGCAAACCGGCTCATCTGAAAGCGCGTGAAGTGATGGAAAAGATTGTCAATCATGCTCATCAAACCGGCGAGCCGGGGGTGATGTTTATTGATCGGATGAATGACGGCAATCCGGTTTCCAGGGTAGGCTTATATGAATCGACCAATCCTTGTGGCGAACAGCCGCTTTTGCCTTATGAAAGTTGTAATCTTGGTTCTATAAATTTAAATAAAATGGTCAAAGCTGTGGTTGATCTTGATTCCGCGGAATTGTCTCGCTATGAAATAGACTGGGAAAAGCTGGATGAAACAGTCAGGCATTGTGTCCATTTCCTAGACAATGTTATCGAAGCCAATCGTTACCCGCTCCCTGAAATTGACTTTAATACCAAGCAGAATCGCAAAATCGGACTTGGTGTCATGGGTTGGGCCGATCTGCTGGTGTTACTCGGAATTCCGTATGATTCGGATGAGGCTCTTCAATTTGCCGAAAAGGTTATGTCACGGATCAATGAAACAGGGCATGCCGAATCTTGTCGTTTGGGCGAGGCGCGAGGTGTCTTCCCGAATTGGGAAAAATCGTTTTTCCGCAGGGGCGGTAATGACCCCAAAATGAGAAATTCGACCGTTACCACTATTGCTCCAACCGGCACAATTTCAATTATCGCCGGATGTTCATCAGGCATTGAACCGTATTTCGCAATTTCTTATGTCAGAAATGTGATGGACAACGATAAACTACTTGAGGTGAATCCTCATTTTGAGAGAGTTGCGCGCGCCCGTGGGTTCTATTCAGAAGAACTGATGGGAAAAATTGCCGAAAAAGGAACGATCGCTCATTTTGATGAGATTCCTGATGATGTCAAAAGGATTTTTGTAACCTCACATGATGTCAAACCGGAGTGGCATGTCAAAATGCAGGCGGCCTTCCAAAAATTTACTGACAATGCTGTTTCAAAAACTATCAATTTGTCAAAGGACGCCACTGTTGATGATGTCCGGGATGCTTATATGCAGGCTTTTGATTTAGGTTGTAAAGGGATTACCATTTATCGCGATGGCAGTCGCGCGGAACAGGTATTGTCAACCGGTTCCACCAAAGACGAAAAATCAAAATTGCCAGAAACTTCGGCTAAAATCAAAGGTCGACCAGATACACTGCAAGGATTTACTCAGAAAATAAAAACAGGGTATGGGACATTATATGTCACCGTCAATATGGTTGATAACAAACCATTTGAGGTTTTTGCCCAGATCGGTAAATCCGGATATTCAACAATGGCTGACACTGAGGCTATCTGCCGTTTGATCTCGCTTGCTTTTCGTTCCGGTATTCCGGTGAGCAAGGTTATTAAGCAAATTAAGGGAATCGGCGGCTCATCACCGGTTTTCGGTAACGGTGGACTGATTTCCTCGATCCCTGATGCTATCGCTCAGGTTTTGCATAGTAATTTTGGCAATGGCAAGGAACTGTCCAAAGGTTTGGATATGTCCGAGGAATTTTGCCCTGATTGCGGCAGCCGGATTGAACATGAAGGCGGTTGTAATGTTTGCCGAAGTTGTGGCTATTCTAAATGCTAAAATTGCCGATATAAATTTCGAGAGGGTAAAATAATTTGCCCTCTCAGAATAATTATGGCACAAGCAGATTACATACCGGCAGGAAGAACATCCAGGATTGTCCAGGGTGATATTGAGATACAAATTCAAACCGAATTTGCCGCCAGACCGTCGCCAAGAATAACTACTTCAATTTTTTCCAAGGGCCAGGTTATGCATAAGGTTGAACAGGAACTCAAAGGCCAGATAACATCTTTTGAAGATAAAATCCGCATTGAGGACAAACTGAGAAAGCAACATTTTGAGGTTTTAAAAACACTCAAAGATGAAAAGAAACTGCAATCATTTCTAAGCACCACTGCTATCAAAGAGGAGGGTGGCAATTCGGTCTCTCGTCGGATTAAAGACATTAATGGTGTGGAGCGCGTATTCTATATAAACAACGAGGGTGAATTTTCAACCGACCAAATCTCCAAAGAGTTTAAAAAGAAATATTCGATAATTTCAAAAAGCATGCTGGAGATTCTGAATATTTTTGGTTTACTTCCCAATGGCGAACGGGAAAAAGGTGTCTATGAGGTAGAATCGGATAGACTATATCTCGCCTCTT
>JAQBFG010000274.1:0-6764 GCA_032123495.1 Candidatus Zixiibacteriota bacterium
ATAGTGATATCTATGATAGGTTTGACAATCCTTCAGGTAACTCTCTTGGGAAGTACAAAAACACTCAAGGAACAAACCTTTCGGCATAATGTTTCAAGCGCCTTATCATCAGTCGCAAAATCATTGGAATCATACGAGGCAACAATTACCGCCTTTGAAGTTTCCGGCGACTCGCTTCGCGACAAAAATATAAATGTCTATGCCCAGATTCTCCGAAAAGACAAAAATGATACTATGCCACATAATATAGTGGTTATCGCAAACGACTCTTCAGTCCACTTGAATGATTCCGGAGCGGCCGTTAAACGGCTTGAGATGGAGTCAATATTTATTCCCGATACGACATGTTTTATCGGTACAACTATTGTCGGTGATCATGAACATTCCAAAATAATTAAACTGGATCATAATCTGCCCGACAGCGGAAAGATTATGTATAAATTCCAAGGCAAAGATGACAGCATCAGAATCGATTTCCTTGAAAAGGTCCTGGATAAGCTATGGTATAGCGAAACGGCCGGAAGTATTCATGAAAGAATCAATTTGAATCTACTCGACTCGATCATTGAATCAAACTTGAGACAAGCCGGGATAGATCTGGATTATGTCTATACGATAAAAACCGAGGGGATCGATTCACTCTGGCCAAAACCGGAGCAATACGAAAAGGAACTTATTACCAGCGAATACAAAACGCGGCTTTTTCCGCTTGATATCTTAACCCCACAAAGTGAACTTCTTCTGTATTTCCCATCAGGTGATTTTTATGTCTGGCGTCAGATCAGTCCGATGTTACTCTTAACAGCACTGTTTTTAATTATTCTTATCTTCTGCTTTGTTTACATCATTAGAACAATTTTACGGCAAAAACGAAGTGCTTCACTGATGGTTGATTTTATCAACAACATGACCCATGAATTTAAAACGCCGATTTCAACGGTTGCATTGGCCAGCGAGGCAATTGTCAGACCTGATGTAATATCGGACAAAGAGAAAGTGACCAAATTTTCAAAAATGATTCTTGATGAAAATGCAAGAATGCGGCGTCAGGCTGAAAAAATTCTTCAGATGGCTACGCTCGAAGAGGGTGAGTTTGATTTGAAATTGACCAAAGTTGATCTTCATAAAATAATTGGTGATGCCATCAACAGTATCACCCTTCAGATCGAAAGCCGGGGCGGGACAACCAAATGCGTATTGGATGCCGATAATTTTATTCTAAAAGCCGACAAGGATCATCTTTCAAATATTATCTTTAATCTGCTCGACAATGCCATTAAATATTCACCTGATAACCCAAAGATAACAGTGCGTACTAGAAATATTGAAAACTATATTACTGTTTCCATTGATGATAATGGCCGCGGCATCAGTCCGGAAGATTTGAAAATGGTATTTAAAAAATATTATCGGGTTTCGACCGGCAATATACATGATGTCAAAGGGTTTGGTTTGGGACTAAGTTATGTGAAACTGATGGTTGAGGCTCATGGCGGTAAAATCTCCCTGAAAAGCAAATATGATCAGGGTACCAATGCCGAAATATTATTACCAATCAATCGGCAAACTGGAAGTACTAACGATGCCTAATATATTACTTTTAGAAGATGACCCAAATCTGGGCTTGATAGTTCAGGAGCATTTGCAACTGAACGGCTATGAAGTCACGCTGGCGGTAAATGGCGAGGAAGGTTTGATATTTTTTGATAAAAACAAATATGATCTTTGCCTGATCGACGTCATGATGCCAAAAATGGACGGTTTTTCCTTTGCCCGTAAAATCAGACAAAAAGATAATAACACCCCATTGATTTTTCTGACCGCAAAATCTTTAAAAGAAGATAAAATTGAAGGGTTCCAAATCGGTTGCGATGATTATATCACCAAACCGTTCAGCGTTGAAGAATTGCTCCTTAGAATTCAAGCGGTCCTTAAAAGAACCAGTGGGGCTGCCGAAAAACAAACGCAGACATCTTTTGAAATTGGTGCATACAGTTTTGACAGTAAAAGACAAATTCTAAAAAATAACGGAAATCAATATAATCTGACCTCAAAAGAATCAGAGCTTCTTCGTTTGTTATGTTTAAACCAGGACAATATCCTCGACCGAAATACCGCTCTGAAAAAAATATGGGGTTCCGAGAGTTATTTTGACGGACGCAGTATGGATGTTTTTATTTCCAAACTCAGAAAATACCTTAAAGATGACAGCTCTATCGAAATCATAAATATTCATGGGAAAGGTTTCAAACTGATAGTCAACGAATAAATATCTCTAATAATAAATATCGCATTTTTAAAAAATTTATTTCAACAAATTTGTTTTTTTCTCGTTTTTTTATTATAATATAAAGGCAATAATATCATGAACGAAGAACTGACCATATTATTAATTACCGCCGCCTCAATCGGCTTTTTTCACACATTGCTGGGACCGGATCATTATCTGCCGTTTGTGGCGATTTCAAAAGCAAGAAACTGGTCGACTACTAAAACGATGCTGCTGACCATCCTTTGCGGTATAGGTCATGTCTTAAGCTCTGTTATTTTGGGCTTAATCGGTATTGCTTTTGGCACTGCCCTGACCAAACTGGAATTTATAGAATCTATTCGAGGTGACCTCGCCGCCTGGGCGCTAATTGCGTTTGGACTGGTCTATTTAGTGTGGGGGTTGCGAAAAGCTTATAAAAATAAACATGAACATGAGCATAATCACCATCATCATCATAATGAGAAAAAAAGCCTGACACCCTGGGTGCTGTTCATAGTATTTGTTTTGGGGCCATGTGAACCATTAATTCCCATATTGATGTATCCCGCCGCCAAAAGCAGTTTGATGGGAATGGCACTGGTCGCCGGAGTTTTTAGTTTGGTTACTATCGCCACCATGACATCAATTGTTTATATCCTCATCGGCGGTTTCAAATTTATGAAATTGCCTTCATTGGAAAGATACTCACATGCCCTTGCCGGATTTGTTATCTTTATTTGTGGAATAGCAATTCAATTCGGATTGTAAGGATTACAAAATAATAAAATGCCGAAGGGGGGATTTGAACCCCCACGCCCGTTAAGACACTGCGCCCTGAACACAGCGTGTCTACCAGTTCCACCACTTCGGCATAATCTCAACTGCCTAATATAAGCGGTTATACGATTTCGGCAACTGTTTTTTAATTTAATTATGTCGATTCTGCGTTTCTAAATTGACTGCCCAATTCCCAATCAGTATATTTATTGTTTATTTAAAAGGAGATAAATCAATTGGGACTTGCTGATAAATTAAGCGAACTTTCCACATCTAAGCGGGATATTATTGTAATATTTGGTACCGCCCTGCTTCTGCGGGTTTTATACCTGCTATTTATGGCCGACCAATATACGTCGCTGGTTATTTTGCATCTTCTTGATGATTCTCAAACATATATCAGCATTGCCAAATATATTCTTGGCGTCAATGTTGCCGGTGCCGATGATCTTCTTCTGGCCGGACCCGGTTATGGCTATTTGCTGGCGGCAGTTTTTAAATTATTCGGATTTACCTCATGGCCGACTTTAATATTGCAGATTTTTGTGAGCAGTTTAGGCTGCGTCTATATTTATAAAATTGCCCAAATACTTATCAATAACAGAATAGTGTCGCTGATCGCTTCGCTTCTGGCCGCAACCTCGCTGACCTCTATTTCACTTAGCACGTCAATATTAACCGATAGTCTGTTTTTCTTTCTGCTGGTAGTAGCTATTTATTATTTTCTACTGGGAATAAATCGCGGTCAATGGAAATATTTTATCTTCTGCGGAGTTCTTCTTGGTATCTCGTCTCTGGTACGTTCAGTCGGACTCTTTTTCCCGGCCGTGTTAATATTCATTGCTTATGTCTTCCCGCTCAGTTTGTCGGTTTTATCTCGAAAATCAGCCCTGCTTCGATCGATCATTACCAGTCTGATTCTAATTATTGTGGCACTACCATGGGCGATTAAAAACAAAAGCGAGCATGACATATTTACAGTGTCAGAAACCGGCGCGCTGGCAGCAAGAAATTATCTTTGCTCAAAAGTAATCTATCAAGCCGAATCGCGAAAATCATTAATGGAACTCCGTGACTGGATGGCCGCCCCCAAAACAGTGCAGGGTCGCCCCGAAACGGCCCGGGAACGTCATGACCATGCCACCACGGTTATCAAAGAGGTTTTCTCAAAATACCCCGGAACATTTATTAAAGTATTTTTTGAAAATATATTTGAGAATATTGGCGCCCTCAGTACAATTCATACTCTGCAATTGCCGCAATTTCGAAATCTCTTTGAGATCTACACCGAAAAACTTTTCACCAAAGGCAACAGCCTACTGGTTTTCTTTTTATCACTGATCGGGTTTGGACTTCTTTTCCGGGATGGCAAAAAACGGGAGGCGCTGATTTTAGCCTCGATCTATTGCTACTTTGCCTTTTTGTCAGGTTTCACTTATTGGCAGGGCTCACGAATATTCTACCCTGCCCAGTTGGCCTGGGTAATTCTGGTGGCGTTTACGTTATATCAGATTGGCATAGCAATAGGAAAATTCAGATTATATTTATTGAACAGAAATAAGTAATTCGATCAGTCACGATTATTTTGTATTTCTAAATAATACGCCAATACTAATACTAAGGAAGGTTGTTGCATCAGAGAATAGCAAAGCGGCTTCAAATTTAAGCGTCTCATGGGTTTTAAAATTGTAAAAGTAAGATAATCCGGGGCCTAATCCCAATCTATGCTTGTAACGGTTTTTCTGATTAATTATAAAAAACGATGGTTGAATGATTTTATTTTGATTTAGTTCAATATTAGAAAATATAACCGATCCATATGATGAATTATTATCAAATGATATTGCACTCAAGTCTTTTGCGGCGACACTATAAACAAATGATAGGCAAAACGGCAGTCCTGTTCTATCCTGTTTTATAGTATGTATCGTAATACTTGGAGAATATTTGGCTTCCGATGAAGAAGTTATTGCAAATCTCAAATCAATAACACCTTTTAATGATATTCCCACATTACCTCCAGCATAACCATCAGTTCTACTATTGAGTTCTCCAAAAATATTAAAATCAGTACCTGATTCACCATATTTAAGAATATCCCCCTGCGCAAGAACATTCGAAGAAACAAGAGAAACAAAGATAATAATTAACATCAGCGCTAAACGAAAAATCAACATCCAATCTCTCCGGGAAAAGTTTGAGTTACAATTTAAAAATAAAATATCCACTCACTATATTGTCAATAGTAATATGATGTATTTACCAATCAAACTTATCCAACTAAATAAAAAAGGCGGCAGATATTTTATCTGCCACCTTAAATGATTGCATGTCAAACCAATCTTCTATTTTAATAAAAGCATTTTCCGGGAAACTGAATAATCATCGGTCGACAAACGATAAAAATAGAAACCGGAAGCGACTTTGGAATTATCCATCCCCGTTCCATCCCAGGCTACCGTATGTTCGCCACCGGTTAAAAACTCGTTAACCAGAGTTTTAACTCTCTTGCCGGCAATATTATAAATATCAAGCTTCGCTTGACTCGCTCGCGGCAAAGTAAAACTAATTTCAGTTGATGGATTAAACGGGTTTGGATGATTCTGTGCCAATACCGGATTATCGGGAAGTTGCTTGTTCGGTTCTGATGGAACTATATCCGTTGGTGATTTGCACACAACCGCAAAGGTTCTCGAATATTCCGACCAATCAGGTCCATCAAGACTCCTAAATCTCCAATAATAAACCTTATCTCCCGTTAATGGTATATCCGGAATATATTGAGGTGAATCAACATTTGCCCTTTCAACTTCCGGTGTGTTAAAATCATAATACGGGCTAACCTCAAAATAATAACTGGACTGCCCAGGAATATGTTCTACCAAACGACTCCAATCAAATAATGGATTGGCTGTTTCAATGGTTGAACCATTAGCCGGCTGTATCGATGAAAATTCCTCAACCGTATAATAAAAAACTATCGGCTCGGTTTCTCCTTTTGAATTTTCCTGAATAACATAATCTTTGAAAAGTATCATCTCCTCCGGCCCAATATTTATCGTTGCTGAAAATTCCGACCCCGCCGTTGCGTCAGGTTTTGGTGTTATGACAATCTTATATTCACCATACTGAAGATTATAATCAATAGCCCTTTCATCTAATACATTATCAAAATCAACATCCTGTCGCCAATAAGATGCACCGGCCACCGTTTTATAATTCCGCGATAATTCAAAACCGGGAGGATTAACAATATCGATACTAACATTTGAATAACCGGTCGTGATCATCGGCTCGGAGAGTACAGGTGCCTCCTGCCCCTGATTTATTACCAGCGAAATACTATCCGCCCAAAATGCACCAGACACAAAATCCGGATTACCATCGCGATTTAGATCACCGGTGGATAATGCACAAATTATTGAATCAGTATAAAGAGCCTGTACAAATGCCTCAGAAAATAATCCGTCGCCAGTACCAAGAAATATCTCCAAATTGGCATTGGCAGCAGTTGCGGCAACCAGATCTAAATCTTTATCCCGGTCAATATCTACAATAGCCAATCCATGGGCAAGCCTGGGAAGCTCCAGTTTCTTAAAATCTAATATTCCTCCATGTCCATCACCATAACCAACAGTAATTTCACTATAATTTTGCCCCGATTTTTCGGCCACGAAGGCAAAGTCGGCATTGCCATCATGATTAAAATCGGCAAATGGTTTCTTTATTGAAACGC
>JAQBFG010000275.1:0-5454 GCA_032123495.1 Candidatus Zixiibacteriota bacterium
TTCTATATACGTCCCATGTACCCCGCTTTGATTCTTAACGTATTGCACCACAATATCTTACCCCATAGGCTCGAAGTTTTTTAACCGAATTTCTAACGAATTTAAATGCCCTTAGGATGAGTTGAGAAAATTTTCTCAATCATTATATGAAAGAAATAATAAAATAAATAACCTAATATAGTAAATCCGCAATCCGTGTGTAAAAGAGCGGGTACAATTTTGTTTTGGATAAAAATTTAATATGGAAAATATATCTAAAACCGGAATAGATCGAATTACCGTTACTCTACTATTTATATTCATTCTATTTTTTCTTTCTGCGTATAGTCTAGCCGATGATGAAATTGTATTTGAAAACAATCAAGTCTTTGTCAGTTATTCATTTGAAAAACCAGTCATTAATAAAACAGTTATAAATGGCTTACAATATGACCGAATATATCAACAAAATTTAACCAGTTTGGAAGAATATGGTAAACCTGTTTTGCCGGTGAGGGGAGCATATATTCTTCTTCCGATGGGCACGGAATTTTCCCAAATAGAAGTTATATCCGGTGATAAAATAAGTTTGGGAAAGGATTTTTTGGTAGAACCGGGTGGCCGCCCATTTCCCTTATCATCCACTGAAATCCCTGAAGAATGTATTCCCAGTCCGAATAAAGATATTTATAACTCAGGAAGTGTTTTTCCGTCGGTTCAATATGAGGTTGTCGGGCAACAAACGTTTCGCGGATATAATATATTGATTCTGAGGCTTTATCCAATTGAGTATATTCCGGCTGCAGGTGAATTATTTTATTACAAAAATTTTGATATAACTGTTGATGTTACCGAAACAGATAGAACTGATCAGCTTTATCGGGGTGATAAAAATGATGAACAAGAAGTAATCAGCAAAATTGATAATCCCGAAACTATAAAAACATATTTCGCTGACTTCAGAAGCACTACCACAAGTTATGATTTGTTAATACTGACGACAGCAACAATGGCAAACTCTTTTCAGCCTTTAAAGACATACCACGACAATAATGGAATATTGACAGAGATTAGAACTATTGACGATGTCGGCAGTAATAATCCTGAAGATGTGCGCGATTATATAAGAGATACATATATAAATGACGGTATAAGCTATGTTTTGATTGGAGCCGATGATGATGATATCCCCGCCGCTGATTTATATGCCTATTCCTGGGAAGGTGGTCTTGTTACATACGATTTGCCTGGCGATATATATTTTGGCTGTTTGGATGGTACATATAATTATGATATGGATTCATATTACGGCGAAGAAACAGATGGTGAAAATGGCGGAGATATTGATTTGATGGCCGAAGTGTATGTGGGGCGGGCGCCGGTTGATAATGTTGAGGAAGCAGATAGATTTGTAAATAAGACGCTTCATTATTTAAATAGTCAGGATCCTTATCTTGAAAAAACTCTTTTGGTCGGTCAATGGATTGGACTGGGAGGATTGGGTGAATATGGGGGAGATTCAATGGATGAGCTGGTGGATGCTTCAGATACACATGGGTATAGTACATATGGTATTCCACAAAACATCTACCAAATAGATAAGTTGTATGACAGGGATGCATCCTGGCCGAGTTTAGAAGTTGTTTCAAGAATAAATGATGGGCGGCATATAATAAACCATTATGGTCATAGTAACACAAATTGGGCAATGAAACTTGCCAGTTCAATCATGCTTGATCAGTTTAATAATAATGACTTGTTTTTTATATATTCGCAAGGTTGTCTTGCCGGTCATTTTGACGGTATGGATTGCTGGGCTGAACAGGCAACTATCAAGACTGATCACGGCGCGTTTGCTGCGATTATGAACGTACGGCAGGGTTTTGGATCGTTTAATACTACCGATGGTCCTTCACATCGCTATAACCGTGAATTTTGGGATGCGATTTTTAACCCGGATGAAGGAAAACCGCAACTGGGTCGTGCCCTGCAGGATTGTAAAGAAGATAATCTGTATCGAATTAATGAAGGATGTATGAGGTGGTGCTATTACGAGGTAACACTCTTTGGGGATCCGACAATTTCATTGAATAGGGTTCGCGGTATCACCATTGATTATCCGGATTTACAGCCACTGATTTATACTCCTAATGAAGAAATTGAATTCAGAGTTGAAGTCAAGGGGGTTGGTAATGGGATCCCGGTTGAGGGTACCGGACAATTACACCTATCTATTGATAACGATCCATTTCAAATTATTCCAATGAGCGAATTATCTCCAAATGAATATAGCATTACTTTGCCGGTGTATCCTTGTGGAACACGCGTTGAATATTACGTTAGTGCTGAGGAACAACAAATGGGACGTATTGACGATTTTAGTCCAATGACCCCCAAATTGCTGCCGATTGCATTGGGTATAGATACAGCTTTTACCGATGATTTTGAAACAGATAAAGGTTGGGTTTTTTCAGGTAACGATTGGGCACGTGGCGTGCCCTCCGGAATGGGTGGCACAAGTTATTCGGGCCCCGATCCCTCCGGTGGTCATTCTTCGCAAAACGTTTTGGGTTATAATCTTTTGGGAAATTATGAAAACAATATTAACCAGCATCATGTAATAAGTCCAGCCATAGACTGTTCCATCTTATCTGATGTCCATCTTGTTTTCTGGCGGTGGTTGGGAGTCGAGGTGGCACCATTTGACAGGGCGTATATCTGGGCCAGTAACAATGGTATCGATTGGGAGATAGTGTGGGAAAATGAATCTGAAATATTTGATATTGGCTGGAATCGAAAGGAGATTGATATTTCATCGGTTACCGATTATCAGTCGACAGTGTATTTGCGATGGACAATGGGTCCAACAGATGCCGGATTGACATATTGTGGGTGGAATATTGATGATGTCTTAGTAACGGGTTATCGTTGTACTGCTCGTCCTTTAACAATTGTTACTGAATCAATACCTGATTGGACAGCTGATCAACCATTCGAAATGAAATTGATTTCGTCCGGGGGAGTCGGTGTAAAAACGTGGAGCGATAAAAACGGTGATTTATCTTCTACTGGATTGACTCTTTCGGAATCGGGATTTCTGTCAGGAACATATTCAACTCCGGGTCAAATTCAATTTATTGCCTCCGTAAGCGATGAATTACCGGACGTTGCTGAAAAGGAATATAGTTTTTTTATAAATAGCCCGATTTCGATTGAAACCGAATTTTTACCGCCAGGGACAGAAGAAATTTTGTATTCATTTCAACTTGAATCATCAGGCGGGACGGGTGAAAAAATGTGGATTGATTTGAATTCTGGTCTGTCCGGCTCAGGTTTGAATTTATCAAGTGTGGGTCTGGTCTCAGGGACAGTATTAAACCCAATTACTCTCAATTTTATTGCCAGTGTTTCCGATCAAACCGGCTCATCGGATATATCCTCATTTAGTCTGGAAATGACAAGGTTGCAGATTTGCGGGGATGTTAATATTGATGATTTTATTGATATTCTTGATATCGTTTACCTTATTAATTACAAATACAAAGATGGTCCTCCACCTTTTCCAATGGACGCTGCTGATGTGAATCATGATGGGTCAATCAATATCCTTGATATTGTTTATCTGATTAACTACAAATACAAAGACGGCCCGAAACCCATATGCCCATAGAAAATATAATTGTTTGTCTTTTTTTCAAGAAAGAGCGATTAGCGATTTTCTAACTATTTTCTAACCGCGAACTACACGGAACTTAAGGTAACTCAACGCAACTTAACGTAACTCAAGGGAACTTAACTATTGTTACATCATCCAATTACGCCTAAATCATTGCTCCTCATAAAATTAAGTGAAATACCCGACGGCGAATCCTGCCTCATCCGCTTTATTTGTAATTTATTAAATCTCAATAAATTAGCAGTTCTTAAGCATCCTATTTGCCCTTTTAATCCGAGACAATTAAAATTCTATATACGTCCCATGTACCCCGCATTGATATATCTTTTGGCGCAAAAATTACTTACACCGCAGGTTCGAAGTTTTTCGCCCGTATTTCTAACGAAACAAAACACATTTGAGTGAATAGTCTATCATTCTATAGAATATCTAAAAAGTTCCAGGAATGAATTGGGGTTCGATTCCCCACCTCCATTTAATACAAGTCATTGCGAATCAATCAATTATTATGTAATCAGGCTTAGCGTTTACGCCTCCACTTATTTCCAATAATGATTATATCAATGGGATACTTTATGTAGTTTTGAGAGGAACAAGTTTATTTATTTGTTTAATGCTTCTATTCTTTTTTTATTTATTATTCAAAGTCCTTATTATAAAAGTTTGGTATAATTACGAGCAAGGATACGGAGCAAATGATTAAAAACGAGTTACAACCACCTGAACAGCTCTGGAAGTCTGGGGAGATAAAATGAATTCACTCATAAAAAAATATGAATCAAATGTAATCCCTCTGAACAAGGGAAAAAATCTGGCATATTTTAAAGCGTCGATTTCCGGAAATGACTCAGATTACAAAAAGTCTGCAAAAGCACAGATTGCTTTGGACAAAATCTATTCCGACAAGGCGATGTTTGCGGACATAAAAAATGTGCTGGAATCAGGAGAAATTACTGATCCGACACTCATGCGCCAATTAGACATCATCTACCTGGCGTATCTTGGAAAGCAGATTGACGAGAAAACTCTTGAGGAATTGATTAATAGACAAAGTGCTATCGAGCAAAAATTCAACTCCTATCGCACAAAAGTGAACGGGCAAGAGTTAAGCGATAATCTGATCGATTCTATCTTGAAAAACTCCACAAATTCAGTAGAACTCAAGGAGACGTGGGAGGCCAGCAAGCGGATTGGTCATGAAGTCGCTATGGATATAATCGAACTGGCAAAACTTCGCAATAAGGCAGCACGGTCAGTCGGTTTTCCTAATTACTATGAGATGCAAATGAGTCTAGGCGAACAGGACCCGGCCGATATTATCATGCTGTTTGACCAACTGGACAGTTTGACTCGCGGAGTATTCGAGACGAACAAGGAAGAGATTGATTCTGTCCTATCTTCCCAGCACAACGTAAGGCAGAGTCAACTTCAGCCCTGGCACTACCAGGACCGTTTTTTTAAGGAAGCGCTAAGTATATACGATGTTAACCTCGATCTGTTCTACCAAGACAAAGATCCTATAGAGATCGTTCGTGCTTACTTTGCCGGAATCGGTCTCTCTGTAGACAATATTTTGAGTCGCAGTGATCTGTACGAACGAACCGGGAAGACTCAAAGTGCCGAATGTATCAATATTGATAGAGCGGGTGATGTGCGTACAATCTGCAACATGCGGGCGAATTACTACTGGACCGAAGTCTTGCTGCACGAATTAGGGCACGGCGTCTACGACTACCACAATGACCAACAGGAGTCATGGCTTCTGCGCAATGTAGCTCACCCCTGCACAACAGAAGCTG
>JAQBFG010000276.1:0-11290 GCA_032123495.1 Candidatus Zixiibacteriota bacterium
ATTTTATCTTTTTTGGTCTTAAGATATTTAGCATTATGCTCGGTCGGTTTAATTTCGATCGAAACCCGTTCGCTGATCGTTAATCCATATCCTTCAAGACCGACAATCTTTTTTGGATTGTTTGTAATCAACTTAATCGAACTCAGCCCCAAATCAACAAGTATCTGGGCACCAATTCCATAATCGCGCAAATCAGCCTTAAAACCAAGGTCATGATTAGCCTCGACCGTATCCCTGCCTTCATCCTGCAATTTGTATGCCTTCAGTTTATTGGTCAAACCAATTCCGCGCCCCTCCTGACGCATATACAATAGTACTCCCTCGCCTGTTTTATCAATCATCTTCATAGCTGTCGCCAGCTGATCGCCGCAGTCACATCTGGCCGACCCAAAAACATCACCGGTTAAACACTGTGAGTGCACCCGCACCAGAACATCTTTTTTACCGGCGACATCACCTTTTACCAGCGCCATGTGATGATGGTCATCAGTTTGCGATTCAAACATATGAAGCTTGAATATTCCATAACGTGTCGGAAAATCAACGACGACAATTCTATTTATTAATTTTTCCGTGTGACGTCGGTATTCGATCAGGTCTTTCACCGTAATCATGACCATATTAAACTCTTCTGCCATTTTCTTCAGGCGCGGAACACGAGCCATCGTTCCATCATCGTCCATGATCTCACAGAGAACTCCGACCGGAGACAACCCGGCCAGACGGGCCAGATCAACAGCCGACTCGGTATGTCCCGCTCGTGAAAGAACGCCGCCATCTTTGGCTGTAATCGGAAAAATATGACCGGGTCGGCACAAATCCTCAGGAAC
The DNA here is from genome assembly GCA_032123495.1 of Candidatus Zixiibacteriota bacterium. Taxonomy (GTDB): domain Bacteria; phylum Zixibacteria; class MSB-5A5; order GN15; family PGXB01; genus JAAERC01. The sequence goes on from JAQBFG010000276.1 coordinate 831, forward strand.
CGAATTATCATCGGCTAAGATTTCAATGGTTCGTGCACGATCTGCCGCCGAAATACCGGTCGTGGTACCACTGGCGCCATCAACCGAAATGGTAAACTTGGTGCCATGCAGAGCGGTATTGGTATCGACCATCTGATGCAGCTTCAGCCTTTTCATTCTTTCTTCTCTGATAGGGGTACAGATCAAACCACGACCATGAGTCGCCAGGAAATTCACTGCCTCAGGAGTTATCATTTCTGCAGCCATGATAAAATCGCCTTCGTTTTCGCGATCTTCATCATCGACAACAATAATTATCCGTCCCTTTTTTATCTCATCGATTGCTTTTTGAATCGTATCAAAATTAGTCATCGTTACTCCAACTTGTATTGTTCCATCCACTGTTTATCAAATTATCTATCGTTAAACTCTTTTTTGTTTTACTATTTATCATGCGAGCGATATACTTACCGATTATATCAAACTCAAGATTCACGAACCCCCCTTTTTTGAAATTCTGCACCGTGGTCGCCAGACGGGTATGAGGAATTATGTTGACCTCAAGAATATTTTTCTCAATTCTGTTAACTGTCAGCGAGATCCCATTGATTGTTATCGATCCCTTCGGTACCAGATAAGAATCAAATTCCTCAGGATATTTGATCGATAATTCAGTCGAACCGCCTATCTTACTGACATTGTTTATCTGACCAAGGCAATCAATATGACCGGAGACAATATGCCCACCCATCCGATCGGTCGGCAAAAGTGCCCGTTCCAGATTGACAATATTTCCAGAACTGTATTTGGCAATTAATGTCGTCTTCACTGATTCGGGAGATGCTTCAACTACGATACTATTCTTATCAAATTTGGTCACTGTCAGACAACAGCCGTCAACCGCAACCGATTCGCCCATCTCAACATTCTCAAACGGAACTGTCGGTTTGATGGTCAGCAATTTATAATTTCCTTTTGAGCCGATAGTCACTATCGAACCGGTGCTTTGAATCAAACCGGTAAACATTATTTATCCTCCGGGTAGCCGGTGAACAGACAATCTTTGCCGATTTTCCCGACTTCATACTCTTTAAATCTGATCGCGTTATCCAAATGCCTTATTCCCAAATCTTTTATCGTTTCTCTACCTTTTCCTATAATCATGGCCGCTATTACAAAATGATACTTATCGACCAGATGTTCCCGAATAAATGAGGTCGCCAAACCGGAACCTCCCTCAATAAGCATAGAACTTATACCGAATTGGCCGGCTTTATCAAGGAAATCAGCCAATAACAATCCGTTTTTGTTCTCTTCTATCTTCCAGACGATTAGATTTTTTATTTTCAATTTATCAGCAGATTTAGCCGAAGTAGCTATGATCGTCTTATTGTCATCATTAAACTTATACAGATTGATGTCTTTGGCGAAATCAAGATTCCGGGAAATGACTATCCGATACGGATTATTTCCCTTTACCAATCTAACGGTCAGACTCGGATTATCGGCCTTGACCGTTCCGGCACCAACAACAACCGCATCATATTCCGCCCTCAATTGATGCGCAAATTTCAGGCTGTCTTGACCCGATATCCATTGTGAATGACCGGTTGAAGTTGCAATCCGGCCATCGATCGACTGCGCCATTTTCAAAACCACAAACGGTCGTTTGGTGATGATATATTTTAAATAGACTTCATTGAGCCGTTTCGCCTCTTTGGTCAGAACATTCCCGGTAACTTCAATACCTGCTTTTCTGAGACATTTAATTCCACAGCCGTTAACAATCGGATTGGGATCTTTGATTGCATAAACAACCTTTTTTACTCCAGCTTTAATAATCGCATCGGTGCATGGATCGGTCCGCCCGACATGACAACACGGCTCAAGAGAGACATATATAGTGCTACCCTTAGATGACTTACCAGCTTTATTTAAAGCTATTCTTTCAGCGTGCGGAGCGCCGGCTTTTTTGTGAAATCCTTGCCCAACCACACGATTGTTCTTGACGACCACCGCCCCGACCATTGGATTCGGCGAGGTCTTGCCTCTCGCCTTCTCGGCCAGTTCCAGCGCTAATGCGATATATTTTTTTTCCGCCTTTTCGGCCATAAAAAAACCCCAATATATATCGGGGCGAGTATGCGGGCACAACTATACATACCCGTACTTTATCTTCTCCCATCCGGACTATACCGTCGGCACCGGAATTTCACCGATTCAACCAGGGTTAACTGGCTCGCGGGCTATCACCGCCGGTCGAGGATTTACGCCTCACCCCGAAGATTTCGTTTAATATAGGCAGAAACCAGAAAAGCGCAAGAGGAAAATGTCGAGGCAAATTTTCCAAATCTAATATAATTAATCAAAGGGACGGCCAAAATATGTCAATAGAAAGAGGGCAAATAGAAAAACGCTTATTACTGCCTTTAAGTCATATTCATTTTTTGTTATGTTGCGGATCCAACGAGCAAAATTAAAATCTCTAAAGCCAATGTTAAATGCGCTCATTATACTAAACAATAATGTTAATCGAAATAACACCAATCTCTTCCTACAACCAAGCGGTCTTAGCCGACGGCTGGGCGGCGCACCCCTTGGGGTGCGGAAATGTTCTTATTACTCCCGTGGCTATCAAATACAAATTCACTACCACATCAATGTTGATTTATTTTCTTGCTATTCTTTATGAACACAAAATCATATATTAATAAAGAATCACCTATTAATGGTAGGCCGGACATTCTTGTCCGGCAAAGAATGGACAGACAGGAATGTCTGTCCTACCAAAACCCCTAATACGGGAGATCTAAATCAACACCAACTTGATAGTTCTAAGTCAAAATCTGACAAAACGCCTGTCCTTCGAAGGAGGGAACCCATTTTCGCTGTAATCTTATGGAAATGATAAAGTTAGAATGAATTTTTATTTTATTGTATTTGGGGTGCCCCACAGCTTGCTGTGGGATAAACGGTTGGGCCACATAAAAATGAATTGAGAAATATGCCCACCCGTTGAGTGGGTTACAATTTTAGATAAGGATAAGCTTACAGGGAATTTTAATAATTACCTATGAATCAAACAGATTCTGGATGGCAGCTTGCATATCGGCAGTCCTGAATGGTTTCGGCAGATAGCTATCGACGCCTTTTGCACGAAGCTCCGCTTCGGTATTATGAATATCCCAGCCGCTGGTCAGGATTATTTTGATATCTTTATCGATACTTTTGATATGTTTGGTCAGCTCAAGTCCGCTGATTCCCGGCAATCCCAGATCGGTTATCAATAGATCAAACCGTTCCCGGCCGCAAAGTTTCAGCACCTCTTCCCCGCTGGAGACCTTGGATACTTTATATCCTTTGGCAGTTAGGAGTTCATAGATTGTATCCTGAAGATCAAGACTATCTTCGGCAATTATAATTTTTAGATTTAGATTATCTTTGTCACTGACATGTTGATGTCTCTTTTTTGAATCGGCCATGTCGATAATCGGCAGCATAATCACAAAAGAGGTCCCTTTGCCAACCACAGAATTAACCGTCAAACTCCCACCATGATCTTCGATAATTTTCTTGCACAGCGGCAGTCCCAAACCGGTCCCATGTTCACCTTTGGTTGTAAAAAATGGTGTAAATACTTTTTCTATCAAATCGCGTGACATCCCGGTTCCGGTATCAACAAGTGTTATCTGCACCGCCTGATCAATTCGGCGGCCAATAATTGAGATCTTTCCCCCGTCGGGCATCGCATCAAGAGCATTAAGCAGGAGATTGGTAAAAACCTCTCTTAGCTCCGATGGTTCAGCCGAAATCATAATATTTTCCACCGGCTCTTTTTCCAGACTGATTTTGAGTCCAACACTCTGGATTAGTCTTTCCCAGCGCGGTTGTATCATCTCAATCGAATCATCAATCAGCCTCTGCAGATCGATCGGTTCTTTGACTCCTTTTCTGTCCGACTTGGCCAATTGTCTCAGGCGTTTCAAAATCTCGCCCGAATCAAGCGCCGAGGTTTCAATCAGTTTTGCATCTTTGATGATTTTATCGATAAAAACATCTCCCGCCTTTGATTCTGTTTTCTGCAAAATAAGCTGGCTTCGACCCAGAATTGCACCAATAACATTATTCAGATCATGGAAAACTCCACCGGCCAGCTCTCCCAGAGTTCTGATATTTTCTATCGATGAAAATTTATTGTGCAGCTGCTCCAGTTGTTCTAACAATAGTTCGATTTTATGACGATTCAATAATTTCTCATGTTGGCCCGATAAAAACCTGACAATGGTATCTAGCTCACCTTGATATTTATTGAGGTAATTACCGGTTAATGGCGAACCTATATTCAAAAAACCATAAATTGTATTTCCGGTTTGTATCGGCAATATCAAATTGGAGCGAACTCCTTCTTTGAACAATAAACTGGTAATTTTATTATCTAAATTTGAGGCGGCTAGTTCATCAAAACGGGGTTGCCCGGAATCAATTACAGCTTCAAACCATGTTCCGCTTATGGGAAACGTAATATTTTTTTGTAATAAAGAATTCTTTCCGGACGATACCAAACCTTCGACCTGCATCCTATTCTCAAGAGGATAAAAGCGGCTGATAGAAAGATGGTTGATTATAATTGATTCGTTCAGATGAGAAAACAGAAAATCGGCCAGACTTTGCTGGGAACATTTGGCATCCGTCATTTTTTCAAGCGATCTGAATAGCTGTCGCCAATTGGCAACCGGTGAAAAATGCCGAAAAGACAGCTTGGCAAGAATCTGTTTTAGTTCCTCAAAAAATTGTGCCGTTTCATACGAAGTAACATCGGGTACCTGACCGGTTATAAGATATTCGAAGTTTTCATCGATAGTCCCGCCAATAGTATAACGAACAAGTGGTGCGTAATTTAATGCGGTTGTATATTCAGGAACAACTGATAGCGGAGAGAAGATAATATCTTCATTTATTAATCCGGCATAAATTTGAGCAGCCTCACCTTCTAAAACCTGAGGAGTCGTTTCAAAATCATTAATGCTGCCAGCCGCTTTTCTTAAGACAAAGGTATTGCCTCTACCATGATAAAAAGCAGCCGAGCCTCCTCCAATTGTCTCAACAATCCACTCTGGCAATAAACAAAGAAATGAATCAATAGATTTTTCCGAAGATATTTTATCTAACAGATTCGAGGCCAGACTTTCCGTTCTACTAGTCTGTTCATCGATCTCACTTAAATGAGAAAAATATTCATTCAAATTATATTTTTTGAGAAGTTCGCTTTGATCAAATTTGACCATATCATGAGGGCTTCCGAAAAGGCCGCCAATAATAATGTTCTCAGCTAAAATAGGTATAAAAAGATTCTCTTCGACGGCGATCTCTTTTGGAGCCAGTTCAAACCTTTTATAATAGCTTTTATTGAAAAATCCGGTCGAATATTTTGAAGACAAATCCTCCGTCGGTATATACAAATACCTTATTTCCTTGGAATTCAAAATCCTGTCCGATGCGGAATAAAACAGATTAGGTAGAAGCGAACTGACAAAAAGAGATATTTTCTCATCACCTATATTTGACTTCGAAGACAATAATTGTGAATACTGATCTTCGCCAAGTATTTTTATCTTATGACTCATATGTTTTTTTTTGTCTTGTCAGGCAGCGGGTCAATCAGATTTTCTCTTCCGACTTAATAATCGTTTAACAGATTGACAATATCATTAGATGATTCTTCCATTCGGGAAAGAATTCTATTAGCATCACCATCCATTTGAGTACCCTTGATCTTTAAAATCTCAAGAGAACCCTGAAGGTTGGTCATGGGGACTTTTAAGCGGCGCAGCAGGTTGTTGTCCGATTTGTTAGACCTGAGTATAACCTTTGTATTTCCGGTAGTGGTCATCATACGTGTTAGTTGCTGCAATTTTATTGAATCGGCGATTTTGGCGGCAATCGTTTTGCAAAAGCTGATTGCTGTCGAATTATAGGAAGTTCGCTCCCAGGCTCTCATCTCACCCAGGGTTATAATTCCAAAGGTTCGGCCACTGACTACAATAGGAACAATAAGAGCCGATTGGACTCCTGGAAATACCAGTGAGTTAATTTCGCTCTTCTCCATTCGGGATTCGGTATCATTTTGATTTATTAAAAGCAAGCGACCTTCTTCGGCTACGACCTGGTGCCAATAGGTCAGCTCTCTTGATAATATTGAATCGTCGGTATTTAAATCGGCCATCGGACGAATCGTTTTAATGGCAGAGGTTTTTAATTTTGTCCGGAAATCATCAAGCAGGGAAATTCTTACCATAGTAGTGCTTAAATTGTTAATTATAGAATCAACTGCCGCTTGAAGCAAATATTCGATATCAGTCGCTTTCCTCACGGCATTTTCAAACCCGTTGATTGCCGCCAAACATCTGTCACGCTCGAATATTGAACGTTGATTCAATTCCGCTTCAATCGCCGAGGTCATTGAATAGGCCATAACTTCAGTAAGCAGCAGATCCTTACGCCCAAAATGAGAAGCGGCCGAATGCCCCAGAGTCATAATCGCAGCTACGTGGTTATCAATTATTATTGGCTGGGTAATTAGACTGCACTGCCCGCAACCTATAAACATTGAATCAGCCACCTGGTTGCCGACTTCATTTATATTATCAATTAGAATCGGTTTTTTGTCTGATAATGTTTTCCTGAAATGAGGGTTTTTCATAATTGATGAATTACCACCGTCCAGCAGAATATTGCCATTAATACCAACCGTATATACTTTTGGATTGGCTTGCTTTTTTCCCAGAATAGCCAATGAGAAATATTCAGCCCCAACCGCCTGATTGAACAGTCGATGAAACAGCGGAAGATTTAAACTTATCGAGTTTTTTGTCGCAAGTATGTTTTTTATATGTCCCGAGTACTGCCAGCACTCGGAATAAAAGCGTTCTCTCTTGTTTATATATTCGTTGTTAAGGCGATTCGTTAAAATTTTTCCTATACCGTCCAGCGATTTTCTGTCCGTATCGGTAACGATCTCTCCCTTTTCTTTTCTGAATAACATAATAATCTGGGCCTGATTATTAATCATAATCTGAAGACAATAATCGGATGGAAAACTGGAAATTATTTGAATCGATTGTTGCTTGGCGTCGGCTGAAGAAAATTCCAAATTCTTTAATAATGAAGCCTCATTCTTCTCCACAGCTTCGATATCGGTACAAACATATTTTTTCAATTGATTCTGTCTATTGAAGACAATATGGCCGCCGAATTTGAATTCACGAGAAATCATAGATGGAATACGTTTTAAAACAGATTTCATATTTTGAGAATGAAAAATGACCTTCTCTACATCAAGAGAATTTGAAGTGTGCCCCGAATCATAAGTTTCATCAATTTGCCGCTTTTTCCCAGGAAGCCAGATTGAGGCGCCAGCTATCATTAAGGTTACACCGGAGACAACTCCAATACCTAGAGCCAACTCGCGGTAAACCGGCTCCGATAAGAAAGGAACCGTATCAAGGAGATTCTGATGGCTAATCAATTGCAGAAGCGAAACGATACCAAGCACAGATATCCCAAAAAATGTGTACCGGTAACTATCTTTGTTATTCTCAAAAGCCTTAACTTTTATTTTTGCCATAAGAACAAGTAACAAGATAAATATTGCGCTAAAAAAAACGTCTATGATTAATTGCGACATAGTTTTACTCCCGGGGATAACCCCATATTTCAGCTATTCATTATAATTTTCGGCAAAAAAGGTAGATTTCTTAGCCCTTGAGAGAAAAGGTTTTAGGGGTTTTTATCAATAAGAACTTGGATATCCCCCATAATAATTAGTCAGACATACTCCAACATATTCCTCGGAACATATTACCTCCCTTGCGCTTAACTCAAGTTTTTCATACTGGCACCGCGATTGCATAACCTTTTTGAAAAGGAATTGAAACTAATGACTACTTCGCTTCTGGCGAAAAGGAGGTCGGATGAAGAAAAGGTTATATTTTCAAATTATTTCGCTTTTCTTAATGGCAATCGTCCTGGGACTATGGGGATGCGAAAAGAAAATGAGCGCACCAATCATCAACAGTAGTGAATATACACCTACCATTGAAGATTATTTCCCATTATCTGCAGGGAAGACTACCAAAATCGTTTCTATCAACACCGGTTATGAACCGAACATTATTATCAGGGAACAATTCGAATGTGGCGAAGGAGTCGATTTGGAGAATCAATCGATTTATCCATGGATCCATACAAATCTCGCTTATTCTTCAGTTGTTGATACTTCATATTTTTATCTGACAGAATCGGCATTATACTTTTATGAGACGGCCGATTCCGATCCAGAAAAAATTCTTGAGGAACCAATAGAAGTGGGCAAAACCTGGCAGCGTTTTGGCAGCTCCAGCGCAGGCACATATAACTTATATGATAACATTCTTGACAGCCTGCTCTCCAAAGAAGCCGGGGATACTGAAATAATCCAGGAAGATAAAGGAAATTTACCGGATGACAATGGATTCTTTTCTGGTAAGATATATCCGACCTCCGGTTCAGGGCTGATGACAATCGTTGCGATTGAAAACGTCCAATTGGAGAATGGAAATCTTTACCGGGATTGTATCAAAGTTCAGAATGAAAGCGGCGACAATACCAATTACTATTGGTATGCCAAAAATTACGGACTGATTAAATATATTATCGGTGCCACCACCGAAAGTTTAATTACGGCCAATATTCCGGATGGTATAATTATCGGTGAGTATGATACCGGCGATAACATATTTCAATAACTATAGAGGTCAATTTAAAAAACCGGGTAGCAAAGCTATCCGGTTTTTTTGTTATTGTGTACTATTCAAATTCAATATTGATCGTTTATAATTCTCTTTTTTAGTGATTGTGATGTCTCAACCCCCAAATCAGAAATAAACCTATCGGCCAGACTATTATTGATTACTTCAAAATATTGGTTAATAACAGTGATATTTCCAGGACGACCCGTCGGCCAGATTTCCCGAGAGTTATAATCATTTTTCAAACTTGCATTTAAACCTGACTTCTTGATTTTCAACGACTCAAACAATACCGCCGATTTCACGCCAGACCTTCCGGCACTTTCCAATAATACTCCGGTACCGATTTTATTAATAAACATGTCCTGACCAACTGAATCGGCTCCCAATATCAAAAGATCGGCTTTTGATAATAAGCCAGGAAGAAGCGCATCAACTGTAAATACAACCTCAATCCCAATCTCAGCAAAATATTGAGCCATTTCTTTTCCTTCGTTTGCCGGACGAGCCTCTGACATATATATCTTACTTATCTTTTTGCGATAAGATTTGACCACTTTTTTAACCAACCCGGAATTGCTATATGTTGCCAATGCAATTTTGTCAGATGTAATTGGAAATAAAATCGAGCAGTTAGTTATAATTTCCCGGTCAATTTTTGCTATCTCTTTGATGAGCTTTTCGAGTTTAGCTGCAATAATTTTTGCCGATTTTTTATCATCAATTGATTCAGAAATTATTTTATTGGCTTTATTTAGTCCATTGCCAACAATAGCCATTGCTGAGAATTTTGTTTCAACGGCGATATTAAAAGTAAGCAGATGCCTCAGAGCATCTGAATTTAGATTATTTTCTTTTAAATATTGTAGATTATATTTTAGAACTAAGTTTAATATTTCCGATGACCCGGATTTATTATCTCTTAATATTTTTCGTTCAAAATCAGATCGGCTCATCCGACTATTTTTTTATAGTTTTTAAAATGTACTTTGGCCGCTTTCTCAAGAACAGGTAGTCCATAACGGCCAACCAGTTCCCGCCCGGCATCATCTACCAGGTTGCCGGCGCCTTTGGGAATATTGGCGTCAAATTGTCTTTTCATTCCGGCAATAAATTTTACAAACGCGGCGCGGGCAACAATCGACGCCGCCGCCACCTGAACTATCGCCTCTCCCCTGACCATCTGGTGCACCTTAATCTTTTTCCCTTTATCCATCAGGGCATTTTCAATAAAATCGGCGCGGCCAAATTTATCTGAGATAGCCAGATCGATCTCATTTTCAGACGCAACGTTTTCGATAACCCGGCTGTGCCCCCAGGCTAATAATTTATTCAGATTTTTGATTTTCTGGTAAAGCTGATTATATTTTTCAGGACCGATGACAACAACAGTATGAACAAAATTAGCGGTTATCCAATCTGCTAGTTCTAAAATCTTTTTGTCGGTTATTTTTTTTGAATCTCTGATACCGTTCTGCCGCAAACGGTTTGCTTCTGATTCATCGGCCAGAACCCCGGCAATCACCAATGGACCGAAAAAATCGCCTTTTCCTGATTCGTCAATACCGAGAATTTTCCCGGCCTCTAAATTATTTGCCGGCCCGCTCAATATAATCGCCGGTTCGAGTGTCAATTTTTATTTTATCACCTTCATTGATAAACGGCGGCACCTTCACCTCAAGGCCGGTTTCGACC
>JAQBFG010000277.1:0-15200 GCA_032123495.1 Candidatus Zixiibacteriota bacterium
TCTAAATGAGGATTACCTGACCTATCGTGTCGGACAGGTAGAGTATTTCGGTAAAATTCTGGAGGAAGCGGGAGTACCGCTAATCAAGCCGACCGGCGGGCATGCGATCTTTATCGATGCCGGAAAATATCTTCCGCATATTCCGGCCGATCATTTCCCGGGTCAGTCATTAGTAGTCGAATTGTACCGTGAGGGCGGAATCCGTGGTGTTGAGATCGGTTCGATCATGTTTGGCGGGTATGATCCGCAAACCGGTGAAAAAATAACGGCGCCAAAAGAACTGGTTCGTCTTGCTGTTCCGCGCCGTGTCTATACCGGATCACATCTGGAGTATGTCGCCAGAGCGATGGAACGTATCACGACTCGCAAAGAAACACTCCGTGGGTACAAGATAACTCGTCAGGCGACGTTATTAAGGCATTTCACCATCGAACTGGAAGAGATGTCAAAAGAAGAAGTCAGAGTAAAATAAATTCTTGTAGGGCAGGTGTCTCCGACACCTGCCTTCAAATTGGTTTCGACAATTTTACCACCAATTATATGGCCAATATGACCTTTTTATCGCAATAAATTCCTTGTATAACCATACCATTCATACCGTTACAGCAAAATGGGTTAGCTTTTCCGATTTTAGTTTTTTCGCACAAAATGGGTTTCCTCCTTCGGCAGATAAATGTTTCGTCATAGTTTTAATTTCTGCTATTAATCTGCAATTCTGCCAAATTATATTTCGGTTTTTTACAAAAGGATATAAAATTGTAATAAGTGCGGATTGATGGGAAAATTGTTTTGCGGCAGTGAGATTGTCAGGTAAAATCTTAAAATACCTGTCCGATTGGGGGATATCGATCTTTTAGTTTTGATAATACATAAAAACTAATTAATTTCCAATTGTTAGATCAAACCAATCAATTAATGAAAAGGAATTTGTTATGAAAAAAATATTTGCCATTTTAGTCTTCTTACTTGCCATGGCATTTCTGGCTTTTTATTTGGGTCGAAATATAATTGTTGAACGATCGGTTGAGGCGGGCGGAGATTATGCTCTTGGGGTGGAAACCTCGCTGGCTTCGGCTGAGGTCGGTCTTACTCATGGCTGGTGCGAGTTGAACAAATATAAAATAGACAACCCGGAGGGATTTGAGCAGGATGAATTTTTAACCATTAATAAATTTGTATTTGATATCGAAACCGGTTCGATTTTTGACGATGCGATAGTGATTGATTCGTTTATTGTTGATGGCCTGGTTTTGAATCTGGAACAAATCGATGCCAATGGTAACTATAACCAAATATTGAACCATATAAAAAAACTGGATATGGGTGAGTCATCGGATAGCGAGACTAAGGTTATTATCAAAAAAGCATCGTTTAGCGAACTGACTTTGAATACCGCTATTACCATCATGGGCAAAAAGCAGCAGGAAGGTTCGTATACTGTCGACGGTTTTGAGTTGAACAATATCGGAGGCGACAACGGGATGACGGTTAGTCAGCTTTCGGCATTTTTGGTCAAGACACTTATCAATAAAGCGCTCTCGTCGGGCAAGATTCCGGCCGGTTTATCAGGCAAAGTTGAAGAGTTGAAGGATGAGGGAAAAGAAATTCTGAAAGACGGCCTGAATAATCTTTTGAAGAAATAAAGTCGAGTAGGGCGGGAGTTTTTATCCGCCTTCGGCGGATTTTAACTACCGCCCTACTAAAGCTACCAGAAAAATCCAATAATATATTTTCCGGCGACGAAAAGAATGCAAACAGCAAGGATGATTTTGATTATTTTAGCCGGCACATATTTTTGTAACCGGGCGCCGGCATAAATTCCGGCCAGACCACCAAGACCAAATAGAAAACCCAACAGCCAATCAGGAGTGATAGCCAAACCGGTCTCGGCAAAGTATGGTGCAATCGCGGTATAAAATATGACCCCGGCAATCGAGCAGACAAAGGTGCCCATCAGCGCCGCCCCGGCGACCGCAAAAACCGGAAGACCGCAGACCGCAACCAGAAACGGTGATATAATAGCCCCGCCGCCGATACCATAAGTCCCGCCGATTATCCCGACAATAAAACTTAAAACTGAAATTCTGATTGAGGAAGTTTTATATTCGATATTATTAAACTTAAAACCGGTCTGTTTCAAATTAAAATATGCCTCGGTGACCGAAAAATTATTGGCCGAAGATTTACTCTCTTTGTTGGCACTATTAAGAATATTCAGCACTAATCTGACACCAATATAAACCAGTACTAACCCCGCGAAAAATTTAAACGAAACCGGATCAGGCAGATATTTGATCCTGATTATCGCTCCCAGAAATATGCCGGGTAAAGTGCCGATAATAATTATCCCGGTCAATGGCCAGACCATTCTTTGTTCACGGATAAATCTGTAAACACCACCCGGTATTGCGACAATGTTAAAAACAAGATTAGTTGGGCTGACCGCCGGTCCGGCGAAACCAAGAAAGCTGACCTGAAAAGGCAACAGCAAAAAGGCGCCGGAGACACCGCCCATCGAAGTGAAAAACGAAATAACAAAGGCGACAACAATAGGAAGCCACCAGTAGGTCTCAACCCCGCTGATTGGAAAATTAATCATAGTGGAAAATAATGTAATATTAATAAAAAACAACTGTCAAAGAGGAGATAGAATTAATCAAACTCGCCGTTTAAGGTTCGATTAAGAACGGTCGTGAAATCAACCGGATTGGCATAACCAAGCCCTTTAGTTAAATACTCACCATTTCCTTTGAAAATGCAGGTGGTCGGATACCCACTGATTTCATAAAACGCTTTCATTTGTTGGCCCGTGAGAGTCGAATCAAAATGTATCAATAACGTGTCTGATTCAGCGTTCACTCTGATACAATTAAATGATTGATTTAAAATATTGGCGACAGTGGGATCGGCAAAAGTTATCTCATCCATTTTATGACAGTAGCCGCACCAATCGGTGTAGAAGAATATAATTGAATAATCTTTTTTGCCTTCGACTCCGGTGTAAAGAACTTTGCTCCCGACCCAGTTGATTGGATCGGCAACAATATTATTGGTTAGAGAATCGCTGTTATTGCAACCGCAAAATATTAATCCAAGGAGAATTATTGTCAAATACAGAGGATGATTTTTCATACTTATATATACGGTCTATATTGTAAAATCTGAACTTAAAACATCAGGCCGGCGCGAAGAACTGGTGCCGGAAAACTGTAGATTTTGGATTTGTTTTCCATCCCGCCAACCGCCCAGAAGAAGCCGCCTTCGATAAGAAAGGAAACCGGCTTATCAACATTGCTGATTAGATCTATCGCTGCTTTTATCGTGAAATGCCCCGATTTCTCGACAAATGTTACTTCCGATTTAAGCGCCAATCCAACCGTTAGTGATGGCCGAATCGAAAGTTCGGCATTTTTTAGTCGGAAATCTCTTTTAACGACCAGACCGAAATTAAGCATAGAAACTGTCTCATCGGTTTCCTTGGTATGAATTCGATATAAATCAATCGCAAGGCCGGTGTAAAATCGATTTTTTTTGAAGCGGTCAACATTTATCCCAAAACTGAAACTTGATTTTAAATCATATTTTTTTTCATCAATCGATAAATATGTCGGACCCCAGAGACCGGCTCTGATACTGGTGATATCTTTTGCTCTTGCCGGTTTATCATCTGAACAAAACCCATAAGCAGAGAACATTAATAAAATAACTATCAGATAGATAATAGCCGTTGTTTGTGAGGGAACAATGAAAAAATACTTCGATTGCATGGCTCTATAAAACAGAATAATACCGATTTGTCAACAGATATTGAATAATCATAGAGTCTTATCATCCGTTTCAGTTTCGCCTGACTGCCGCAGAACAAAATATATTCCAAAAAGAATCATCGCGCCGCCAGTTATTGTAAACCATCCCGGTACCTGATCAAAGAAAAATATTGCCAAAATTGTGGCACCAATCGGTTCGCCGAGAATTACAGTTGCCACGCGGTAAGCAGGAATATATTTGAGAAGCCAGTTGTAAAGCGAATGACCAACTACTGTCGGAACCAAAGCGAGCAGTAAAAAGAAGATCCAGGTTTTTGTCGGATAATCGGTGATATTTTCATTATAGAAAAGTGATATTGCCAATAATAAAATCGCGGCGATTGTATAAACGATAGTAACATATTCAAGATTATTGATATCGGCTCGAATTTTTCTTCCAATTAACAAATATATCCCGGCAAAAACGGCCCCGGCCAATGCCAACATATCACCCAGTAAGTGTTCGGGGCTCAGACTTATATCTCCGCCGGTTATTATAATCATTCCGGCCAGAGCAATCAAAATTCCAAATATTGATTTGCCGGCGATTTTTTCTTTTAACAGCAAAGTTTCCATTATCATCAGGAACACCGGTTGGGTTGCAACCAGGATCACTGAGTTGGAAATAGTTGTATAGAAAAGCGAGGTTATCCAGGTGGCAAAATGAAGCCCAAGCGCGAGTCCTGAGAAAAGAAGAAGAATTAATTGCTGTTTCGTAAGTCTTGGGATGATTTTAATAAGTTTTGGAATGGCAGGTATAACCAATATCACCGCCGCCAGCGCCATTCGATAAAATGCGGTCGGCAAGGCATCGGCGCCGGATAGTTTGACCAATATTGATGCCCACGAAACCGCAAAAGTGGCGACGATTAAAGTAAAGATCAGATTTCTTTGGCTTGCCATAATATTATCAATATACTATAATCTTTTTTCGCAACTAAAGGAATTTGTGATGATGATAAATATTCTGCTGCTTCTTTCGGTCATATTTTGGGGATTGTCGTTTATCGGGACCAAAATGGCCCTGGAATTTCTGACTCCGAGTGAAATTATTATGGTGCGGTTATTACTTGCGCTGATTGTCCTACTATCTGTCAAAAGAATACGCAAAACCAAATTTAATTTCAAACGATCTGATTTGATTTTGATTATTATCGTCTCCCTGCTTTTTGGATTTCATGTAATATTACAGGCGTTTGGACTGATTTATACCAGTGCCACCAATACCGCCTGGTTGATTGCCACTGTTCCGGTGTTTATTGCGATAGCTTCTCGAATTGTCTTGAAAGAAAATCTTGACGGTCGGAAAATACTTGGAATATTTATTGCCACTTTGGGAGTGATGCTTCTTATCTCTAAAGGCAATTTCGAGAATCTAAGTTGGCTTCAATCGGTTGGCGACTGGATCATTCTGTTTACCTGTATTACCTGGACCGTTTATACAATTATTACGCGAAAATTGACGCAGGTCTATAATCCTCTCTCTGTAATAGTGGCCATAATAATTATTCCGGCAGTCGGTTTAACACTTTATACAATGATTACCACCCCATTATCTAAATTTGTGAATTTGCCATACCATATTGTACTTATCCTTTTGGGGCTGGGGGTGATCTGTGCCGGGTTGGCGCAATGGATCTGGTTGGAAGGTATCACACGAAAAGGTGCTATTAAGGCAGGTGTCTATATTTATTTTGAGCCGGTGGTAACTACTTTGGCAGCGATGCCAATACTTGGCGAAACTCTTAATATTGCCGGGTTTGTTGGTGCCGGGTTGATTCTTGGCGGGGTTTATCTGGTTGAAAGACGGAACAATAAAGAGATTAAAGTAAGAGTGTGACAGATTTTGTCATAATTTAAGTAAAATTCCTGACTATTTATTATTGAAAAAATTCAGACCAGGTTATATATTGTCGATAATTGATAAAACGAATGGGAAAGGGGAAAGGTGGAGCTTAAAGTAATTCCATTGGATGCAGATCACGAAGATGATTTCTATAAAATCCATTGTGATGAGAATAAAGCCGGGTGGTGCCAGTGTGTTGCCTGGTGGACATCTTCATGGGAAGCCTGGTCTCTTCGCACCGCCGAGGAAAATAAAACCCGCCGGAAAGAACTTTTCGGAGCCGGTCAGTACGACGGCTATATTATGTATGTCGATAACCAGCCGGCCGGATGGAGCCAGGTCGGTCCGCGTGACCGTTTGGTTAATTTATGCGATCAGTACAAATTTGATCCCGACCGATACGCCTGGGCAATTACCTGTTTTCTTCTTCTCCCGCAGTACCGTGAGATTGGGCTGGCCCATTATTTTCTAAAAGAGATATTAAAAGATTTACGGAATAAGGGGATTATGTATGTTCAGGGATTTCCTCGAAGAGGTCACAACCTCTCGGCCGATAATATCTGGACCGGTCCCGAATCTGTTTTTCAAAAAGCAGGATTCAAGATTGAACGCGATGATCCGTTGTATCCTATCTATGGTCTGCAACTAACTGAAGAGTTTGACGAAGATAAAAATTCCCCGTAGGCTATTCTTTTTTATGGTTGTGAAACGTGCTAGATGCATAACCAATTAATAGTTATTTGTCATTATTGACTTTTGGCTACATAAAGAAATATCTTGTAATTATACAATTCCTCTGTATCTTTAGTCTAAGAATTACTACTCATTTCTTACTTGGAGGAGCTATGTTATATAGAACTATTATTCTTCCATTATTCCTGTTTCTTTTAATTTTTTCGATTGCTTTTACCGCCAATCAAAATAACACGCAAATCCGGGTGTTTTTTGATTCCGAACTGCAATGGACTCAAATTCTTGGCTTGCATCTGGATATTGTTTGGACGGAAACTAATTATGTTGAAATTGTTACCAATCCAAATGAAATTGAAGAACTAGAGTCTTTAGGCTTCAGGACGGAAATAGTAATAAGTGACATGGAGAAGTTTTTTAAATCAAGATTCGATGATAGTCGGACTATGGGTGGATACATGACCCTATCTGAAATAAATGCCGCACTTGACGTTATTATCGCCGATCATCCTGATATTGTTTCGACCAAGGTTGATATCGGACAGACCATTGAAGGACGGACTATGTGGGCAGTTAAAATTTCCGATAATCCAAATGTTGATGAAGATGAAACCGAAGTCCTATTTACATCCGCGATTCATGCCCGCGAAGTAATTACACCTTTGATACTTCTAAATGTAATGGATTCATTAACTGAAAAATACCCGACAGACGTATATATTCAGCACCTGGTCGATAATCGTGAAATGTGGTTTATACTTAACGTCAATCCTGATGGATACTATCATAATGAGATGATTGCTCCCGGTGGTGGCGGGATGTGGCGAAAAAACCGCCGTTATAATGGCGATGGGTCATGTGGAATTGATATTAATCGGAATTTTGGATATAATTGGGGTTATGATGATATTGGCTCATCCCCAGATGGTTTTGACGAGACCTATCGGGGTACCGGACCTTTTTCTGAGCCGGAAACCCAAAACCTGCGGGATTTCTCGATCGCTCATGAATTCGAAATTGTTGTCTATTATCATTCATATTCAAACCTGATCATCTGGCCATGGGATTATGCTTATTTTCTTTATACTCCTGATGAAAATATTTTCCAGGGATTGGGTGATTCGGTGAATGTGTTTAATGGCTATGCTCCGTCGGTAGGATGGCACCTCTATCCTGTTAATGGCGGGACAAATGATTGGTATTATGGGGAACAGACATTAAAAAACAAATCTTTTCCCTTTGTTGTCGAGGTCGGTTATTACGAAGATAATTTTTGGCCGCCGACATACCGTATCGAAGAACTGGTCAATGAAAACTACTTATCCACTCTTTTCCTTGCCGATGCTAGCGAACATATGGCAAATGTTATGGCTCCCAACACGCCGGTATTATCTGTTGAAGATACCGTTGATAATTCAGAGTATCAGGTAAGCTGGACCCATGAAGATGATTTTAACCCGGCCACAAATTATGAGTTAATTGAATATGTCAATACCACGATAATCGATCCATGCGATACTCTTGATAATTTTTCGGTAGATGGTTTTACTATTGTCTATAATGTGAGATACCATTCAGAATTTCGCAGTCTCTATTCGGGAGCAGGTGATAATTATGAAAGCCATGCAGAAACAAAATATCCGATAACAGTTGGTGAAGCCGATATTTTTAGTTTCTGGACCTATTTTCGAATCGAAGATAATTATGACTATGCCTATGTCGAGGTGTCCACAGATGCTCAAACATGGGTACCAATCGAGGGCAACATAACAACCAGTAGCAATCCCAACGGTTTAAATCGCGGACACGGTATAACGGGAAATTCGAGCAACTGGATACAGGCACATTTTGATCTTTCGGCATACGAATCCGAGTTAATATTTATACGATTGTCCTATTATACTAATGAAAGTAATGTGGAAGCCGGCATTTTCTTTGATGATATCGAAATGATAACAACTTTTGGTGATGAAACGGTTATCTCGTCGACCATTGGGAATAAATATTATGTTTTCACGGATAAGCCGAAAAATACTGATTTCTATTACAGGGTAAGAGCGAAAGATGCTGACGGGCAGTGGAGTAATCCTTCTGATATTAAAAGAACATTTACCCTAGCACCATATATATGCGGTGATGTTGACGGTGCAATCGGTGTAAATATTCTAGATATTGTTTTTATTATTAATTATAAATATAAGAATGGACCAGCACCAGATCCTATTGATGCGGCCGATGTTGATGGAATACCACCGGTAAATATTCTGGATATTGTTCATCTGATTAATTATAAATATAAGAGCGGCCCGGAACCAGCCTGTCCATAACTATTTGTGATCATTGAATTTATTTTTAGGCGGGAGATATTCTTCCGCCTTTTTAATATAATAACATTAATCTGCATTCTATTTTTCATAATTAGATAACTTATCAATCTTTTTTTAATTCTTTTTCATTTTTCTTCGTTTTATGAAATAATTTCGTAATATATGCATGATGTTTAGCGAGCAAAGACCACAAGTAGCAATAGTTGACTGCCAGGGTTACAACCCCGATTTGGTCTCCCAAAAAGTCAAAGAATCGCTCGATCTTATCGGCGGGTTGGAGCGATATATTAAACCGGGGATGAAGGTCCTTTTAAAACCGAATTTCCTCTCAGCAAAAGAGCCGGAACGAGCAATTACGACTCATCCCGAATTAGCAGCAGCAGTCGCCCGTGAAGTGCGGAAACTTGGCGCCGAAGTTACTATCGGCGATTCGCCCGGCGGGGCCAAACGGGGGGTAAAGCGGGTCTGGCAAAATACCGGGTTTTGGGATATGTGTCAGCGCGAAAGTATCGAACTAATCAGTTTTGAAGCGTCGGGGGTAGTTAAATTTGAAACCAACGGTCGGACCTATTATCTGGCCAAACCGGCGATTGATGCTGATTTTGTTATCAATCTTCCCAAATTAAAAACGCATGTTCTGACCTTGATGACCGGTGCGGTTAAAAATATGTTTGGTTTGATTCCCGGATTCCGCAAAGCGAACTATCATAAACAATTCCCCAAACCAAAAGATTTTGCACAGGTGATTGTGGATATTTTGTCGCTCTGTCCGCCCGGACTAACAATAATGGATGCGATTGCCTCAATGGAAGGCGAGGGACCGTCATCGGGACAACCATATTGGACAAATCTGCTTATCACGTCGACCGATCCGGTGGCCGTTGATGCTATCGCCTCGGAGATCATCGGTTTGAAATCTGAGCGGGTTCCGATTACCAAAGCTGCCGCAGAGGCGGGATTAGGAATCGGTTGGCCGGAAGCGATTGATGTGGTCGGCAAAAGTCTGGAATCAGCCAAAGTTACTGATTTTAAGTTGACCTCTAATCGAATGATGGAGCTAATTCCGAAGGTTCTTGTTAAGATTCTTGATCCATTGATCTGGGTTCGCCCGGATATCGATAAGGCTCTTTGTACAAGCTGTAATACCTGCGTAACTTCTTGTCCGGTAGGAGCGATGAGCAGTGAAAATGGGGCCCCGCCATTAATAGATTACAATCTTTGTATCAACTGCTGGTGTTGTCATGAGCTTTGTCCCGAAAATTCGGTTTATATCAGGAAATCGTGGCTGGCGCAAAAATTTATCCGCTAAATAAATTAGCGCAATTCCTGCGCTGTGTAAAATTTATCTTGACAAACTCGTTGATATTTAATAGTTTGGAAGTAAGCAGAAATTGCGATGTCTTAAGAGGATAGAAATAAGACTGAATATTATTTAAAGATATAATTTTGGGTATGGTATTGGTGGTTAAGTAATGCCCATGAATGATAACATAAGGAGGCTGAACTATGAAAATGGCCAAGATTTTTGCGATAATGTTTGCGCTCGTCCTGGCTGTTTTTTGCTTGAACGGACCATTTGTTTTCGGAGGAGACGCGCATCCCTGGGATGAAGAAGGCGGCGGCGGTGGCGACGGTGATCTGCTACCCAATTCTGATCCTGTGCCTGACCCAAATGTTCCGAAAATAATAGGAACTGCTAGTACTACTGTAACTGATGTAAGCAATATTCTTACTATTTTGAAATTTACTTTGATTGCTTCAACAGTTTTGTAGCGTTTTTGTTTTTTGCCATTATGATTTGATTAGGTAAAAATCGAGAAAAGCAAAAAAATAGTTAACACAAGCTGACCCGAGAGGGTTTAAAAATAAGAAAGATTTTATGAGCCTAACCTCACGTCAAAAAATAGGTTTTGATCGCAGGCTTTTGGAAATCGAAGAGTTGTTCCGCCAAAGGAAGCCAGAACTGGCAGGAGACGCACTAAAAAACCTTTGTGAATCAGGTTTTTGTCCTGAAGGGTTTGAGTTGGGTCTTTATAACCTGCTTGAGGCACGAGATTTATTTAATGCGGGTGACTACTCAAAATCAATAAAGCTGTGCGAAAAGGCCAATAGTTTATTGGCCTCATCAGCGCTTCATGGCCGCGTGGGTCGGGTTCAATGGTTATTATATAAAAATTATTCTGCTCTGGGTGACTTGGACCTTGCAGAAGTATGTATTCGTGATGCTTATGCGTTTTTCCGGCGGATTGATGATCAGGAAGGTAAAATTGACGCCCTCAACGGATTGGGTAAGTTAGCCTTTATAAAGAATGATTTTAAGAAAGCTGCCCAATATGTCAATGATTCAATTGAATTATCAAAGGGCGATAATATTCGTATGGCGCGTCTGATTGGTAATCTGGGCCGTATCGAAATTCATACCGGTGATTGGAAATCGGCGGAACATAATCTGAAGACTTCTCTTAAATTGGCTCATGAGCTTAAGCAGCCAGCAACGGCGATAAGAAATCATTTGTCGCTGGGGTATCTTAATTTAAGGCAAAGACAATTTATTCTTGCTGCCCGAGAATTGAAATCAGCATCGATGATGATCGAAAAGAATAATCTCTGTTGGGATAATATTATTCTTCAGGAGTATGAAGGTGAACTTGCTTTTGAAATGGGTGATATTGTCGGGGCGAGAAAAATTCTGACCAAAGCTTATGACCAAAGCCGTGAACTTGCCGGCGAATCAAATCTAATGACACAGATCGCCAGAAGGCTGGCTCTGGTGGAGCAGTCTCTTGAAAATCTTGATGATGCCCTACGGATAGCGCAGAAGGCACTTGATTTATCAATGAAAATAGAAGAGAGAACTGAAATTGGTCTCTGTCGAATAGTAATCGCCGAGGTCTTTGCTTCGCGGAAGAATTATGATTCGGCTATTGATTATTGTCAGGAAGGTCTGGAGATTATTCGTGAGGTTGGCGATAAATATGATTTGGCCCGTTCATTATTGATAGTGGCCAGGATTTACGCCGAATCGGGTGAGAAGAATAGTCATACAATTATTAAACTTTATGACGAGGCTTTTAGGCTTTTTAATTCCCTTAAACTTTTTTATTGGTCTGCCGAATGCCGTTTTAAACAGGGAATATTCTGTTGTGAACACTCCAATATTTCTCGCGGATTTAAAAATCTGTATGAAGCCGAAAAGATTTTTGAAAAAATATCCGAGCGGGCCCGAATTCGTTCGATCCAGCTATATATGCAGGAATTGTCGAAACTGGCGGTGAATGTATCATTGAGCCCTGAAAATGAATATAAGATTTTTGGTAATTATTTTAGCGATCGCGAATATGGCGATATCAAGGCGGGTCAAATCGAGGAGATATTAAATATCCTGGCCGCCCGCACAAAAGCAGAGCGGGTTGTTATTTATAGTATCGGTCAGAATGAGACTGAGATTCTTTCTCAGACCGTTTTGTCTCGTCACCAAAAGAAAAAATTTGCACAACAGTTTGAAGAGTTATTGGGTGAGGAGATTGCCAGTGATAAGCCGACGCTGATGTTTGACACCCGACGCGACCCATTTATAAATGATCTTCTTCAGGCTGACAAAGGTCAGGTTGTTTCCAGTATTCTGGTTACTCCGCTGCGGCTTCAAAATGAGATAACCGGTTATCTGTATCTTGATAGAATGTCGTCGAATGGAACAGTAAAGCCGTTTGGTCAGAATGAACTGAATTTTATGGTTGGGTTTGCCGATCTGATATCATTTAAGCTGGCCGAATATGATAAAACGGTGCTTGAAGAAGATAACAAAAGGCTCAAGGCCCAGCTTCTTGAAAAAACAACTTTTCCGAATATTATCACTCAAAACAAACCGTTGCTTGAGATGCTATCGCGGGTGCAGCAGGTGGTCGATTCGGATATTTCGTTATCGATTGAAGGCGAGACCGGTTCCGGCAAAGATTTATTATCCAAGACTATTCATTACAGCTCCAATCGCCGGGGAAAACGGTTTATATCGGTTAACTGTGCGGCGTTGCCCGAATCGCTTCTTGAATCCGAACTGTTTGGATACAAGAAAGGTGCCTTTACCGGTGCCGACAGGGATAAAATCGGTTTGTTTGAAGAAGCCGATAATGGTACTTTCTTCCTTGATGAAATAGCCGATATGCCATTGACAATTCAAGCCAAAGTGCTTCGGATACTTGAAGAAAAGGAAATTGTCCGTTTGGGTGAAACGACACCTCGGCAAGTTAATGTCAGAATTATCTCGGCAACCAATAAAGATTTAAAAGTTGAAATGGCAGCGAACCGTTTTCGTCAGGATCTGTATTATCGTTTAACGGCACTTTGTTTCAGAATTCCGCCGCTGCGTGAACGACGAGAGGATATTTTATTACTTATCAGGCATTTTGCCGGGGATAAGGTTAAATTTACTCCCGATACGATGAAAATGATGGTTGCTTTTGATTGGCCGGGCAATGTTCGTGAACTGGAAAATGAAGTCAAAAAGCTGGTTTTGTTATCCGGCGATTCCGGTGTGATTGATTCATCGCTTCTTTCGAGCAAGATTTTAAAAGCTTCCGGCAATGGTGATGGGCAAGAGTTGGAAATAGATACCGATATTGATTTCACCGACAAGTTTTCGCTTTATGATTATCTGGCCGAATATGAAAAAAGATTTATTATCAAAGCGTTACGTGATCAGAACGGTGTCAAAAAGCATGCGGCCGCATTTTTAAATATTCCGGAATCAACGCTTCGTCTTAAGATAAAACAGTACGACATTGATTCGGCCGGTCTGAATTCAATTAATTGAAAGTGTCGCTTTATTTCTTTCCTGGTTTCTTGTAAATAATATTTGAACCCAACCATGAATTAGATAGTAAAATATTTGTAGGCATTATCAATTATGCTTGCATTGAAATAAAAAAGTTTATTATACTTTAAATAGAAAATGATTAGCCGATAGAAATATTAGTTCGCCAAAAAGAATCATATTTTGGAGGTGCTTAATTATGGGAAGCAAAGAACCACGAAAAAAAGAAGTGAAAAAACCGAAGAAGAAAAAGAAAAAAGAGAAAAAAGAAACGAGTTAGTTTTTTCAAAAGCCCCCGCTGTTGCGGGGGCTTTTTTTATTATTTAGCATAATTGCAATATATTATATCTATAGATTTTTTGTCAGCACTAGTTGCATTTCGTCGATGAAATTTGATTTAAGTTGAACCTTATACGATTCGCTCAGTTTTTCATTTATCTTATATCTTGCTAATGTTCTTTCCGCAAAACTTAGTGCGGTGAAATTATAAATAGCTTCCAAGATACATATGGCACCAATTTCCCGATTAGGTGAGTTATCTTTGAATTCTTTTTTATTTCCAAATGGATTGGCAATCAAGATGGCTCCGATTCCCAAACCGATAACTCCCCTTGATATTCGCCGTCCTTTATTTTCTTTGGCGATACGCCTTATGGCACTCAATGCATTTGTATGTTTTTGATAACTATTTTTCAATGTATCAAGTTTAGAATATTCTATTTCGGCCTGACTCTGGCTGATTAAGAGGTTAGTGCCTTGAAATATATTCATTCCGCCAAAACCGAATGCAATTGCCTTATTAATAGACATGCCATCATTAAAGCCGTCCGTATCTTTTGTTGCAAAACCAACAGCAATCCAGGTTGCTCCTAATATCAAATCAATTACTCTAACTACATTTCTTTTCTTTCTGTCATTATAAGCTATTTCCTTAAGGTATCTGGCTGATGATAGTTCTGTCATATTTGAATCAAATTCGTTGCCAATTGTTTCATTATCGATTGCCAGGTCCTTGGAGACGAATGAAAGAATAGGCGTGCTATTTATCAGCTTTTTAGTTAGCCCAACATTTTTGATATTTTGATTGTCAATTTCACCGATTTCATTTGCTTGGCAAATGGAGAGGAATAAAATACATACAATGAAAAATAGTTGAATTATAATAGATTTCCAAAGTCGTTGTAATTTCATAAACTGCCTTACATTATTAATCTAATACTTGATTGATTAGCTTTATATAGCTGAAATAAACCGAGAATTCTAATAATGTCAAGTAATGATAAATGGAATTTTGTTTGACGTCTTAAAAAGTAAAAAACAATAAAGAAGTAACCTGATTGAAACAGATGTTGCCATAATCACTTTAATTATTTATTGAATTCACCAGGCGGTTATTTTTGGCAATTCAATAAGCAATACAGCCAGATTAAACTCCAAGAGCCGAAGCGGCATTTTCATAATCTTCTGAGTTTACCCAAAAGAGATAGCAGAACGATCCGGATCCTCCACTTAAGCCGCTTCCGGCATGGATATTAATTTCAGCGGCGGAAAGTTTTTGATGAAGTTCAACTATCGCCCCGACCTCATCGTTGCCCTGTGCCATAAAGGCACGTTTCGGACCGGTTAATTGAATCCCGGCTTCTAATGCCGCGTGCCGTAATACTTCAACATCACTAACCACAAAGTCCATTTGCGATTTACCGCCGCCGAGGGGAAAAGCA
>JAQBFG010000278.1:0-12761 GCA_032123495.1 Candidatus Zixiibacteriota bacterium
TTGATTTTATAGTACATCCGTTTTTCAACTCGTTAACTTGTTGCCGCAAATCCTCTAATTCTTCGATGAGTTGATTTTTTGTTTTGCTCGTATTAATCATTAGCCCCTCTTTATAAATCGATTCAATGAGTCCACTCAAATTGTTATGCAAAATAGTATTTGCCCATATAATATTTATCGGAAGATGGCCCATAAATATTACAGTAAAAACAGTCAATGGTGAGATAACATGCTGACCAAGGGATTGTTAAACAGAGAGTTAATAAATGTTAAAGACCAATGAAATTGATCCGTTTTTTACAAACAATTTCTCGAATTATTTTCAATACCTGTTTATTACAGAATAAAAAACCTCCCGATTGGGAGGTTTATAAAAAAGTTTGATTTTGAGAAAACCTTTGTCTATACTTCTTTCAGATACTGATTTTCGAAGCTAACCGACTTTTTCCTCTGACCATAGTAATTCTTTAACTGCCGGTTCAACTGATTCCGGGGTTACATTTTTATTAAGGAACATTTTTGCCCACCTGAATCTTATCGCATTAAATGCCAAAAATAGAGCTGGCAATATTATCAATAGAATCAAGGTCCCGAATAATAATCCATAGGCAACCGAAACCGCCATCGGAATTAAAAATTGTGCCTGGCGACTGGTTTCCAAAATTAACGGCGCAAGCCCAAGCGAGGTTGTTAAAGTGGTCAATAAAATTGGACGAAGTCGGGCGATACCTGAGTTATAGACTGCATCATAAATCGTTTGTCCTTGTCGCAGGAAGCGGTTGATTTGATCGACAAAAACGATACTATCATTGATTATAATCCCCGACAACGCAATAATTCCAACCAGAGATAAGACATTGAGTTGCAGTCCCTGTATTCCATGACCCCAAACAGCACCGAGGATACCGATGGGGATAAGTGAAAATATTATTGATGCCTGTGCGTACGATCGGAACACAAGTATTACCAAAATAAACATACCAAGCAAAACAATCGGAAAAACGATCTTCATCGAATTGGTCATTTTGGCCTGCTCACGAGACTGTCCCTCAAACGATGCCTTAACACCCTGAACTTGAGCCATTATTTTCGGAAGGACATCGGTTTCGATCTCAGCTAAAATAGGCGGTAGGTCTTCATCTACATTGGCCTGATTTGCCTCGACTTTGATCTCTCTCATTCTGTCAAGGTGATTGATCGAGGTAACGCCTCTTTCAATACTATATTCGGCTAGCTCGCTGAAAGGATATTCGTCACCGCTGGTCGTTCTTATTCGCATCTGGTCAAGAAAACCGAGTGCACCACGATCTTCGATTCGATAACGGACCCAGACCCGGATCTCATCGCGTCCACGTTGAATTCGCTGAATCTCCTGCCCAAAAAATCCCTGGCGAACCTGTCCGGCAACATCCTGAAGAGTCAGACCAAGAGCGTATGCCTGTGGTTTTAATTTGATATCAATCTCACGTCGCCCTTTTTGATCGGTATCAGTAACATCTTTTAAACTGCTAAACTGTTTCAGCTCTGCGACGAGCAGATTTTTGGCTTGATCGAGCTGCTCAAAATCATTTCCAAGAAGACTTACCGAAACCGGCTTTCCGAATCGACTGACTGACCCAAAGGTAATATTTTGGGCCTCAGGTACCGGACCAACCGCCTCACGAATTCGATTGGCGATAACATAGCTGTCCATATCACGAACTTCACCATCCAAAAGCTGAATCAATAAACGTCCCGAATGACTGCCTATTTCTCCAAATGAATTTGAACCAATTTCTCGTTTGATGCCAAGAATAAGTTGGCGGCCGTCCTCTCTTTCATCTTTCATCTCTTTATTGACCTGCCAGCATATTTTTTCAATTTCAGCTAATAGCGAATCGGTCTGTGCCTCCTGACTACCTGATACTAACGAAATATTTATGGGGATTGTATCGCCGTCAACATTTGGAAAAAATGTTACTCCGATAATTCCGCCGCCAACCAGCCCAACCGTGATCATCACCAGTGCCGCCGGAGTCACGATTGTTATCCACTTATATTTCAATGACGTTCTTAACAGGGGAGCATAGATTTGAAAAGTCAGGTATTTGATTGCTTTCTCAATTTTCTTCCTTAGCTTATTATCGCTTTCGTGAGAACTTAATCCCTTGGAATGGGCCAGATGCGACGGAAGAATAAAAAATGCCTCAATTAGAGAAAAGATCAATGATGCAATCACCACCAGTGCCATTTGCCACATAAATTTGCCGATCATTCCATCCAAAAAGAAAAATGCCATAAACACAATTACGGTCGTGCCAATCGATGTAAAAACCGGAGCGGCAACTTCGCTGGCACCATCGATTGCAGCTCTTAGCGCCGATTTGCCACGTTCGTAATGCGCAAAAATATTTTCGCCGACAACAATTCCATCATCAACCAGAATACCGACAACAATGATCATCCCAAAAAGTGATATTACATTTATTGTAATTCCCCAAAAAGCGGCGACTATAAACATACCGGCAAATGAAAAGGGGATACTGACTGCGACCCAGAAAGACATTCGCAGATTGAGAAATATTCCAAGAGTGGTCAGTACTAGCAATAATCCGAATATTCCGTTTTTAGTTAATAGTGTAATTCTCTGTCTCAATGGAATCGTACGGTCATCCAGAACCTCTGCCTTAACGGAGCCATTATTTAATTTAAATTCTTCCAGCTTCGCTTTGGCCAGATCAGCTATCTTAAGGATATCTTCATCTTTGGTCTGATCGATATTGAGAATCAGCGCATTTTGATTATTATAGTACCTTTTATCAGGGCTGTCTTCCCATTGCTCTTTGATAACAGCAATATCCTTTAGGTATATCAGGGTACCATCGGAGGTTCCTCTGACTACAATATCACCAAGCTCCTCGGCCTGATAATCCCGACCGTAAGCACGGATTAGTATTTCTTCATCGGCCGTTTCAAATTTGCCACCGGAGATATTGATATTGGCAGTGCGTACTGCCGAGGCGATCTCATTGAATGAAATATTATACCGCCTTAAATTTGCCTCTGAGACTTCAATAGAGAATTCAAGATCGGGCAAGCCCTCAATATTAACCTGAGAAATTTCCGGCATCGCAATCAGATCATCACGAAACTGTTCGGCTATATATTTCAGGTTATATAAATCAGTTTCACCGTACATAACCACCGAAAGTGATCGGGTCCGGAATTTTTGTTCATATATTACTGGCTTTTCAGCGTCAACCGGAAATGAATTGATCTGGTCAATAGCATTTTTGATATCAGATAGTGCTTTTTCAATATCGGTGCCTTTGGATATCTCTGCGGTAACGGTTCCAGAGTTCTCCCGAGAGACTGAAGTAACCCGGTCAATACCTTCCAGACCATCAAGATTCTCTTCAATCTTGAGAACCACACTTTCGGCGACCTCTTCTGGGGATGCGCCAGGATAGATAACCCGGATGGTAATATTGTCAGGAACTAACTCCGGAAAAAATGAGTATCGCATCTGCGTCAAAGACATAATACCAAAAAATATTATGCTTATAAACAGAACCGAAACCCAAACCGGATAACGAATCAAAAAAGTGGTGATTTTATTCATGCTCAGCATTGACCTCATTTTGATTCATTTTCGATATCGCCGGCATACCGTCATAAACTCCCTGCATCGCCTCGACCACTAAAGTATCACCATCATATAACCCGCCGTTGATAATAGCCGAACTGTTTTCCTTACGAGCGATTTCTACCTTTTGAAAGAGTAGCTTGCCATTTTTAATTAAATAGACAAACTCTTCGTTATACAATGCTTTATGAGGAATTGTAATTGCATTTTCAACATTGAAGCCTGATATCTCCACCTGAAAGAAGACACCTTCAAGAATTGGAAGCTGATGCATATTTTCAATCGAGATAAAGACCTGTATTGTTTGTGTTCGTGGATCAATCGTCTGGCCGATCCGATTTATATGTCCGGTCCATGCTCCTTGTATTTCAGATGAAGTTAATTTCACATCGGTTTTTTTATTTATCCACTGCACATCCTGAACCGAAACCGGAACTTCGACTTCAAGTTTTTCAAGATTAATAATTTCGCCAAGAAGGGTACCGCTTCGTGCCGTCGATCCGGATCGCTGGTTGGCTGACACAATGGAACCGTCAAACGGTGCATAGAAATAATGTTTGGCAAGTTTTATTTCAAGATCGCGAACCGAAAAATATAATTTGTAGACATTAAAGCGAGACAAAAACAGTTTAATCTTTTGATTCTCGGTTTCGGGCAATTCATGCAATTTGTTATCAAAGCTGCAGCTGTTAAAATATTTCTGCCATAACTCATAATCATTCGGGAAATTGCTTTTTATCTCCGAAAGAAATGTCGCCAGAGCAGACATCAAATCGCTTTTGGTACTGTTAAGCGCAAGTGTCGCCTGACGATTATCTACTTTTAATAATAAATCGCCTTTTTTAAATGATTGGGCCGGTTGGAACGGAATATTGCCTGCTTGCAAGATTCCTGATACTTCGCTATAAAGCTGAATCGGCTGAACACTGGCAACTCGGCCATAACCTAAAATTTTGGCCGGGGTGCTGGTTAACTTCACAATTCTGGTATCAACAACTTTGGTCTGTGGTTTGTTTCCTCTTTTGGATTTATCGCCGCCCATACTAAGAAACATCCACATAATTAACAAACCACCTATTAAAATGGCAGCCGGTATTAATATCTTAATTTTGCCAGTCATCAATTATTCCTCATATTCATTGACTATTTATTCTTATAAAAGATTATCATTATAGCCTAAAAAGCCAACTATTTCAATTAATTAACCTTATGGAGCCGAAAATGTTCCAAAATGGCAGTCAATTTGACAATATATGCGTATAAATAGAATGTAATAAAAGGAATGAATAAATATTGATTTAAGGAGTTGTCAGGGTTTTAATTAGTTGACATTATCATGATAGAGAAGTATAATAGAAAGATGAATATCTCAACGGGGAAGGGTCCCCACCTTTTTCACATTCCGGTTATGGGCACCGGGTTCAGCATTGATACTCCCTTGCGAGTCGCAAAATATGGTATCTCCTCAGTAATATCGCTTGGCGATGATGTTCTTGTGGAACAGATGCGTAAATATCATTGCGACCGGCTTGGCTTAAAATACACTGAAATAACTGAAAGCAATGAAGACTCCAGAGCCAACCGCGTTACTGCTTATCTGAATCTTATCGATGAGCTGGTCGGTGATCAGGTTAAAGCGCTGAAAGCTTCGCCGTTTGAACCGGGAAGCGAGATAACACGCTATTATGAGATGCTTCCGGATTCACCGCTCAAAGAATATTATTCTAAAATGCTCACGCAATCAGATTCGGAAGAAAAGACCAGGATGGAAGATAATTTACGCCATCAGGTGGTACCAGGCAGCATTGATGTCAATATCATGACCAAATTAAACCGTGATGTTTACAAAAAAGGAATCAAATTGCCACCGGAATTTTGCGATGCAATGGCGTCGTTGCGAGGTTATGCTAATAGTTCATTGCAATCATCAATCATTTTCTCGGCCGGAATTAACCCGCGCCTGTTTGGTTACCTTGCCAGTTTCAATGATTTCTTCCCGGATGAAACAGGTTTCCTCAAAAAAAGAATTGTTTTAAAAGTCAGTGATTATAGATCAGCAATGATCCAGGGAAAATATCTGGCGAAACGAGGACTCTGGGTTTCGGAATATAGAGTTGAATCCGGACTCAATTGCGGGGGCCATGCTTTCGCAACCGAAGGATATTTGATGGGTCCCATTCTCCAGGAGTTCGGACAACGGAAAGCCGACCTGGTCGGTGATCTGCATCAGATTTACAATAAATCTTTGGGTGGTCTCAACCGTGCACAGATTGCGGATCCGCATGAGGTTCTGATAACGGTGCAGGGTGGAATTGGTACTGCCGATGAAAACAACTTCCTTCTGGATCACTATGGCGTTGATAGTACCGGTTGGGGAACACCATTTATGCTGGTCCCGGAAGTGACAAATGTTGATGACAAGCACTTGCAGATGTTGTCGGAAGCCAAGAACGATGATGTCTTTTTAAGCGACCGCTCACCACTCGGAATCCCGTTCTGGAATCTTCGTAATTCGGCGAGTGAGGATATTCACAGTCAGCGAATCGTTGCTGACCGTCCGGGCAGTCCCTGCCCAAAAGGTTTCCTGAGATTTAATTCCGAATTTACCGAAGTTCCGATCTGCCGCGCTTCGCGTAACTACCAGCGTCGAAAACTGGAAGAGATCGCTAAACTCGATCCACCGGAAGTGCAGCTGACCTATAAACGGGAAGGTGTTCTGGCCAAATCATGTATCTGTCATGATCTCGCTGGCGGTGCAACGCTGAAACTTGGTATCGATAAAAAGGCGACTCCGGCAGTTTGTTGCGGTCCAAACATCGTCAACTTCTCAAAAATTGCTACCCTCGAAGAGATGGTCAGTCATATTTATGGACGGATATCGCTTTTGACTGATCCGGATCGTCCGCATATGTTTGTTAAGGAATTATCATTATATGTCGATTACCTCCGTCGTGAACTTCAAGAGACTTCGGAAGGTCTGATTGATAAAACGGCCAAATGCCTGACCGATGTCAAGTCGAATTTGAAAGCCGGAATAGAGCATTATCAAAGCATTGCCGAACAGTTTGGACAGGAACAAAAGGAAAAATTCCTCAACGACCTTGAAGCCTTGTTTGATGAAATAGAAAAAATACTCCCGGAATCGACCACTAATATCTCTCTTGGCATCATCTCATAAATAGTTTTCTGAAATAGTTTTCTGACTCTATTTTTAAATTTCTCAATTAATTTTATAATACTTTGCCCATAATCAGATAGTAGATCAGAGCCGTGCCGTAGGTCCTGAAGAATGAAGGGCGCTCCTGACAATTACCCATCAACACCATTATAAGGTGTTGCACTTCGTTTGTGAAATTAGGGAATCCATGCTATATTTTTGTGCCCGGTTAATCTGGTAACCCACCTAACAGGTGGGATTTTTTCCCCCTCTCAAATATCCCCACCCGATGGGTGGGGATATTCGGGAGGTCAAAGGCGCCGGGTATCCCACCATTTATGGTGGGTTTCTAAACAATATTCCTACCAAATCACGGGTAATTTCGATATCACCCCATAAATAATATGTGTAGATATGTCTATAAATATTTTTGGGTGGGAGATTACACGGCAGACGAGGTGCTGCCGCGCACAAGCAAAAAAACAAAAAACGGAAAAACGAACCCATTTTGCTGTAACGGTATGAATGGTATAGTTATATAAGGAATTTATTGCGATAAAAAGGCGATATTGGCACTATAATTGGTAGTAAAATTGTCAGATTTTGTAGCCCACCCAGCGGGTGGGGATATTCGGGAGGTCAATGGCGTAGAGCAATTCCCCACCTGTCTGGTGGGTTACCAATTTGTCAGGAGATTCCGTCAGGAAAGGTTCCTGACGGCATGGTCGGGCAGATGTGGACATCTGCCGCCCACGAATATATTGAGTTACAAGGAGTAATTGAGATTGCCATGTCGTTTCCCGCCACAGCGGAAAACTCCTCGCAATGACGTCAAGGCAAATTGAGATTGCCAGACTTCGCTTGTTATGACGTCAATATGTTTGGCAATTAAACTGAGGGGCGGTACTGGTTGCTGTTGGCGGTTTCATCCATCAAGAAAAGTTTCTTCTCCGCTTTACGGCGATCTTCATGATCCAAAATTGCTTTTCTGACCCGAATCGATTTTGGAGTAACCTCAACCAGTTCATCATCTCTGATCCACTCCATCGCCTGCTCCAAAGTCATTTTACGGGGAACATCAAGTTTGACCCCGATATCTTTGGTGGAGGCACGATGATTGGTCAGATGTTTCTTTTTAGTCGGGTTGCAGGTCATATCCATTTTACGGGAATTTTCGCCAACGATCTGACCGTTATAAACTTTTTCCATCGGTTCAATAAAAACAACCGATCGTTCCTGAAGACCCTCGATAGCATAAGCGGTTGCAGTCCCGGTTTCGATACTGACGATAGAACCTCTTGACCATGAGACAATATCTCCAAACCACGGACGATAACCGACAAAACGGGAGGACATAATTCCAAGACCGCGGGTATCGGTCAAAAACTCTGACCTGTAGCCGATTAATCCACGAGTAGGGATTTCAAATTCGAGGCGAATTGTATTTGTGCCCGAATTTTCGACAGTGTTTAACATGCCTTTACGTTTGGCAAGTTTTTCTATAATAATTCCCTGATGTTCCTCGGGAACATCAATAATAAGCTGTTCCATCGGTTCGTGAACGTTATCGTCTTCATCAATACGGGTAATAACTTCCGGGCGGGAAACGCAAAACTCAAGTCCCTCGCGCCTCATCTCCTCAATCAGAATAGCAAGATGAAGTTCGCCTCGTCCGGAAACTTTGACACCATCAGCGCGACCAAGATCTTCCATCCGCAGCGCAACATTGACACGCAGCTCTCTGATCAGTCGTTCCTTCAACTGCCGAAGCATGATCGCGGTCCCTTCCTGTCCCGAGAATGGCCCGGTGTTTACCAGGAAAAACATTGAAAGGGTAGGTTCCTCGATCTCAAGCGGTTTTAACGCTTCTTTGATATCTTCATTTTTAGAAAAAGTATCACCAATGCCGATCTCGGTTGGTCCGGCTAACCAGACAATATCACCAGCAGAGATTTCGTCAGTTTCGACCCTGGTCAGTCCACGGGTGATCCACATATGGAGACCTTTTGCCTTTGAGGATGAAACAAACTCCCAATCTTTATTTGGCGACGAAACATCTTTAAGCCTGGTTACCATTCTGGTGAAATCCTCACCTTTTTTCAGACTGCCGCGAAGAACTCGTCCACATCCGATCTGGCCGATATAATCACTCCAGTCAAGCGAGCTGACCTGCATCAGGAAATCGCCATCATCGTTGACCTGCGGGGGGGGAACTTCATCGATGATCATTTGGAAAAGCGCGTCCATTCCTTGATGCTCATCTTTGTCTAAATCGTTGACAAACCATCCGGCAAGACCGGTGCCATAAAGAACCGGGAATTGCGCCTGTTCATCGGTGGCGCCCAATTCTATAAAAAGATCAAATGTTTTATTCAGTGTATAATCAACGCGGGCGTTCGGGCGGTCAACTTTATTGATAATAACAATCGGGCGGATACCAAGTTTTAATGCACGCATCAGAACATAACGAGTCTGAGGCATCGGTCCTTCGGCGGCATCCACCAAAAGCAGAACCGAATCAACCATTGAGAGAACCCGTTCGACTTCGCCGGAGAAATCGGCATGGCCGGGAGTGTCGATAATGTTTATCAGGTAATCGTTCCATGAGACGGTGCAGTGTTTTGACCGAATGGTAATACCGCGTTCGCGTTCGATAACATTGTTGTCCATCAGTCGTTCGGCAACTTCCTGATTGTCGCGGAAAGTACGGGTCGCTTTAAAGACAGAATCTATGAGTGTCGTTTTGCCGTGATCAACATGGGCAACAATCGCAAGATTTCGAATGCGAGTTATATCAGTCATTTAACAATACACCTTTTTTACGTCGCTAATCGCAATGTAATATTTTTAACATATCTACAGATTAATCTTTTAAGGGAATAATCACGCAGAAAAAACCCGAACAACTAATTTAGCCGTTCGGATATTAATAACAACGAGGGAAGTATAATGTTTCATCTTATTTTGTCAATGTATTTTTTTGTTGTTGGCAGATGTTTTGGTTTTGGGCTTATTTTGAGCTGTTGCGGGAATCACATCCAAATCGAGAGTTTTAATTTATAAAGCGGCCCCAATCCCACTCTACCAAAAATTCTGTATACTTTGAATTTGCAGTTTTCCCAATATTCAAGTGAATAAATGTGAATCGCCGGAAAACATTGAAATTGAAATCAGCATATAAAGAACGGGGGCAATGAGATAAAAAGCGACGCCCTTTGATAACAATTTAAATGGCAATTAGGTTATTTCTTATTAAACAAGTTTACTTTCGCGCCCGTCAATATGCCAACAACAAGAAAGAAAATGCTGAATTAGACGGATAATCAATGGATCGTTTTAAAAAGATTGGTGATTTAAGTGAAAAGGCTTTATCCCAATTACAAACTGTAAACAAGTCAGCAGAGTCAACCAAAAACCAATTCAAACAAGAACCTGATGCAGAAAGTCTGCACTCAATCGAGGATAGGATCAAACAGATTAATGAAGAAGACGCCAAAAACTCTATAAAAGAATATGAAGAACTTCTTTTTATTATGGAAGCTGAAGGCATTCCTTTAAATAAAATCCCCGCTGATATCCATAAATCGATTGGCTTTAACTATTATCGTCTCAAAAGATGGCAAAATGCCATTGATGAATTACTTGTATATATAAAAAATGAATCTAATGATATAGAAGCTTTGCTATTAATTGGCTTGAGTTATATTTATCAGAAAACTCCCCAAAACGCACTTGAATATTTTAAGAATATAACTGCAATAGATTCGCGAAACGCATTTACTTTCAACTATTGGGGGGTCGCACTTAAACACATTTACAATAAAACCAAAGATTCGGATTGTCTAAAACAAGCAATTGAAAAATACCAAAAAGCAGCAGAAATTAAGCCAGGATATTATGATGCGATCCATAACTGTGCCACGGCACTTGAAGATCTCCATATTGAAACCAACAAACTTGATTATTTGAATCAATCTATAAAAAAATATGAAGAAGCTATTAATATTAGAAAAGACTTTTCACAACCGCACTTTAACTTTTGCTCTGCATTGATATTTTTCTTCCATGCCAAACAAGAATCATCTATTTTAGATGATGCGTTAATGCATGGGAAGAAAGTATTGGAACTTGACCCGAATGAAAAAAACATTTATTACAATATCGCCTGTGTGTACTCTCTCAAAGAGATGAAAAATGAAATGCTTAAATCACTCAAGGAAGTAATTGAGTTTGATAGTAAACACAAAAAGATGGCGCGGGAAGATAAAGATTTTGAAAAATATCGGGAGGATCCCGATTTTATTGCTCTTACTAAAGAAGATTAAATAAACATAAAAAGAAGATAGCAGAGCCAACAATTGATAAATGGTTATGCTCTCACACAATAGTGCTTATAGAACAGGAGTCCTGCCGTAGACTATTCTAACTGGCTTTAAATCAGTAAGCCTTAACCAGAGCTCCATCGACCAAAATATTTTGCCCGCTGATATAGGTATTAGCAGTTGAACACAAGAAAACGACCATTTTGGCAAGTTCGGAAGTGTCGCCATATCTACCCAATGGAATCCCGGCGAAGACATTTTTGCGAAATTCATCAAATGGCAGATTCTGTTTTTTGGCTCTGATTGAATCGAGATAATCGACCCGGTCGGTGGTGATTTTGCCCGGACTGATAACATTGACCAAAATATTATCAGGGCCAAATTCACTTGCGAGCGTTTTCGAAAGCCCGACAATACCCATTCTGAAAGTATTTGAAAG
The DNA here is from genome assembly GCA_032123495.1 of Candidatus Zixiibacteriota bacterium. Taxonomy (GTDB): domain Bacteria; phylum Zixibacteria; class MSB-5A5; order GN15; family PGXB01; genus JAAERC01. The sequence goes on from JAQBFG010000278.1 coordinate 11,544, forward strand.
AAGAAGATTGTCGAGGATTATTTTGGTCGAGGAGGAAGTAATATTGATAATTCTGCCGCAGCCATGTTTTTTCATTAACGGGATAGCGCAACGAATAGTTCTTATGTAACTGAGTAGGGTTAATTCATAAGCTTTCTGCCAATCATCATCGCTGAATTTATCAAAGGTGCCGGCGGCCGGTCCACCGGTATTATTAATAAGGGTAAAGAGGGAACCATATTCGGATTCGATCGAGTTAAAAAGATTTTCAATATCGGATGGTTTGGTTATATCTCCGATATGAATTCGCGCCTTGATACCGGTTTCTTTTTCGATTTCTGCCTGGATTTCAAGCAGCTTTTCTTCACGGCGTGCAAAAAGAATCGGAGTTGCACCTTCGCGCGCAAATTCTAAAGCGATACCGCTACCGATACCGGCCGATGATGCCATCACCAGAACCGGTTTTTTATTGAGTCCCAGATCCATTATTTATGCTCCTTTAATTTATTCAGCCAAAAATCGAATGAACGACCTGGTACAAAAATATCGATACCAACCGAAACAGTATCAAGCGGGTTTTTGACAACATGGGTTTCATCGCCGGGGATATAAATTGTGTCCCCCTCAGACAGCTCTAATTCCTCGGATTCTCCGGTAACAATAATTTTTCCTTTGAGGACAATTAATACCTGAGCATTCGGATGTTCATGTTTTGGAGATTGATGGCCGGGTGGTTTGACAAAATGTTCTATTGAAATATCTGGTTGATTGCAGAGACTCAACCGCTTCCAATCTTTTTGCGGTTCGTAACTTTCTGCTTCGGATAATTTGATCAATTTCATAAAGGACTTTCTTTCTTAACCATAAGGGTCATTGTATTTTTGGTCCTTTAGGGCAACCTCACGGACCGTGTCGGTTGAATTATAAGAGATAGATATAATCATATCAAGTTATTTAAGTTACTGTTAATCTTGGCATGTCAACCCTTCTGATAAAGGTATCGAAGTAAAACGATGCCAAATTATATAAGCCTCCAGCCTCAATTCTCCAAAATACAGATTATTGGACTTTTCCGGTATTTGATGGAAGATAAGGAAAACGGATATTTTCATTGCTTTTTACTTTCTCTATATTATTTTGCCTATAGGATAAAATAAAGGACTGGTTGTATGGCAATAATTGCAGTAGTCAGTGGATCTTATTGTAGTGGTGAAGGTATTATCACCGAAGTATCAAAGC
>JAQBFG010000279.1:0-6217 GCA_032123495.1 Candidatus Zixiibacteriota bacterium
GCAGATAACCCTGAGAAGCATTTTTTTAACAAAGTTTTTGATGATGATGTAAAAGCGGCAATTGATGAACTGCCTGATGATTTCAAAATAGTGGTTGTTTTATCATTTTTGGAAGGATTCAGTTATCAGGAGATAGCCGACATCACCAACTTACAAATTGGAACGGTTAAATCAAGGCTTCATCGCGGACGGAAGCTTCTCCAAAAATCTCTGTGGAAGTATGCAATAAAGAACGGATTTATTAAGGAACATGCTTGATGAACTGCGAAGATGCGCTGAAGAAGCTATTTGAGGTCGTTGACAAAGAAGTTACCCAGGCCGATAAAGAAGAGATTTTGAAACATCTGGAACATTGCCGCCATTGCATGTCCCGTTTTGAATTTGAAGAGGTGTTTAAGACGTTTGTTTCTGATAAAGCCTGTATCGACTGCGATTCCGAAAAACTGAAAAATAAAATTCTTCTTAAGCTCGACCAATCCCGGGGATCATCCCGTTAGATATTAGACTAATTATCTGCCGTTTGTGATCCTCTTTAATTTCAGATTATCTATCTACATAAAAATTTGTTGCCATTTTTGATCATGAACCAATATTTATGGTTGATGTATAAGTTAGCAATGGCCAAACATAGAAATATTCAAATAAAAATTTGTCTGATATTTTTATTGATAGTCTTTTTTTCAAATATTAGACTATCAGCCGAGACAGTACTTCGTGATTCGGCAACACTGCAGATTGCACAGGATATCTGGAATGACCGTTATCCTGCCGCGGTCGAAAAAATAGATTATATAATAAGAGACGAGCCCAATAACCCGTTGGGGTATTTTCTGCTTGGTTCTGTTTTTCAAACAATCTCTGAAGAATTCCGAAATGACAGTCTCAAAGATAATATCACGGAGAATCTGGAAAAAGCTATCAAACTGGCCAAACAAAGATTTGAAAACGAGCCGCAAAATCCAAACTGGCCTTTTATTTGCGGTGCCGCTTTTGGGTATCGGGCACTGCACCGGGCGTTTCATGGCGGTTGGTGGGGTGCTTTTCAGGATGGACTAAAATGCAGTTCAAATCTGAAAAAGGCGTTAAAAATCGACAGTACATATTATGATGCCTATCTTGGCCTGGGGGCATACCATTATCACAAAACGGTTAAATCAAAGGCGTTTCTCTGGCTTCCGTTTGTTGCCGACAGAAGAGAGCAGGGTATCGAGGAGCTTCGGATCTGTGTTGATTCAGGTTTTCTGGCGACCCATAGCGCCCGTGAGTCACTTTTGAGAATATTTTTTGAAGAAAAACGGTATGAGGAACTTTTAGTGTTGGCCGATTCATTGGAAAAATTGGTCCCAAATGATCCTTATAGTCTTTTATTTTATGTGCACGGGCTGACCGAGTTGAATCGTCTCGATGAGGCCGAAAATAAATTACAAAAATTAAAACTGGCTTGGAAACGATCGCCTTATTATGATCCAATCGGGATGTATGAGGCGGAACTGTTATTGGCCGATATTTTATATCGAGACGGTGATACCGAAGCGGCGCAAAGAATTGTAGACAGAATTATTGCTGAAAAAGAGCTTGCTCGAGACAATGCCTATTTTGAGGAAACATTAGAGGGTGCCAAAAAACTTTCGAGAATAATGAAATGAAATACATTTTAGTTTTATTTATTATTTTTGGGCCTGCAGCATTATCCGGCCAAACTCTTATTAATGAAAAGATAATCGTACAAATTGAAGCCGGTGAAGCGGTGCTGCTCAACGCCCGGTGGGATGACGCCAATAGAATATATGAATCGATGCGGCACGAAAATAAAAACAATCCGGTTGGTTATCTCTATTTGGCCGGGGCGATACAATCGAAGATGATCGCTTCTGAAGCGAATTTGGAGAGCGAGCGGTTTTTTGCTCTACTTGATAGTACAATATTATTATCAGAGGAAATTTTAGTAAATTGCTCAACAAAAGATTCGGCGCTCTGTTATCTGTTTTTGGGTCATCAGAATGCGTATCGGGCGGTTTGGGAAGCGCGGTTTGGTTCTAATCTGTCAGCTATCAGCTACGGTTTTAAGGCGAGAAATATGTATGATAAGGGGATTGATACTGATTCGACCTTGATCGACCTTTATTTTGGGTTGGGGTCATATCATTATTGGAAAACGGTAAAGGCAGGGATTCTAACCTGGACCGGGATCTTCAAAAATGACAGGGAAAAAGGAATCGATGAATTAAATCGCGCGATTGATTCGTCTTTATTTAGTAAAAACGCCGCTCGTTCATCGATGATCTGGATATATATCAATGAAAAAGAGTACGACCGGGCGATTATTCTGGCGAGAGAGATGCACCAAAAATATCCGAATGGCAATTTTTTCCTCTGGCCGCAGGCTGAATCATATTTTAAGAAGGGAAAATATTCCGAAGCGATAAAAATATACGACACTATTCTTGTGCGTCTAAAAGATGAACCGGGGAATTATTATAATATGATTGAAGTGGTGTACTATCTGTATCAGAGTTATTTCAAAAATAATCAAAGAGATAAAAGCAGAGAAATGCTGATTTATTTTGACGCGATCAAAGATAGCTTCCCGAAACAGACACGCCGTAAACAGCGCCGTAAGATCTCATTTTTAAGTAGAAAAAGCTGAATTAGATTGTAAAATTCTCCATAATATTGTAAGTTGGCAAAGCTATGAAAAATAATAAAAAACAGATAGAAATCAAATTAACGGCTGAAGTGTCGTGCGCCGGTTGAGCTTCTAAATTGGGGCCAAAGTTTTTGGCCGATATTTTAAAAGATCTACCGGTTGAGACCGATCCGAATCTTCTGGTCGGGTTTAATACTGCCGACGATGCCGGTATCTATAAGATCAACGAGAAGCAGGCGCTGGTGCAGACGGTTGATTTTTTCCCGCCGATAGTTGATGACCCATTTATTTTCGGGCAGATCGCGGCGGCTAATGCGCTCTCTGATATTTATGCAATGGGCGGGCGGCCGCTTACGGCGCTTAATATTGTCGGGTTTCCGGCTGGGATGCCGCCATATATTCTGACCGAGATGCTCAAAGGTGGTGCCGATAAGATCCATGAGGCCGGTGCGGCGCTGGTTGGCGGGCATTCGATCAAAGATAAAGAGCTTAAATACGGCGTCTCTGTCACCGGCATTATTGATATCGATAAGATTGTCACTAACAGCAAGGCTCAAATCGGCGATAAACTGTATCTGACCAAACCACTTGGGACAGGCATTATCACCACGGCAATCAAAAAAAATGCGGCTGATATCGAGTCGGCTGAGTATGTGATGAACCTGATGACACAATTAAATAAAACCGCCTGTGAGCTGATGCTAAAATATGGTGTCCATTCTGCCACTGATGTGACCGGGTTTGGGATTCTGGGGCACGCGTATGAGATGGCGAGTGCATCGGGTGTTAGTATAAAATTAGATTTTGGAAAATTACCGCTGATTCCGAAAGCGATTGAGTATGCCGAGGCGGGTAATCTGACCGGCGGGGCGAATGCCAATATAGATTATCTTATTGATAAGGTGCAGATTTTATCTGATCTGAAAAAGGCGGAGCTTGATATATTGTATGATGCGCAAACATCAGGTGGTCTGCTGATTGCCCTGCCGCCGGAAGCGGGAGATAAATTTATGGCCGATGCCAGATCGCAAAATTTATCTGTTGCTGAAATTGGTGAAGTGGTAGAAAAGAGTGAGTTTGGGATAATAGTTGATTAGTAGAGTGGAAGTATTTTTGTGGGGTTTCAAGAATGAATTCAAAAGCCATATTGCCTCGTATAGAAAATCAAATCTATCAGATTCGGAATCAAAGAGTTATGCTCGATAAGGATTTGGCCGAATTATATGGGGTAACAACAAAACGCCTTAATGAGCAGGTCAAACGTAATTTAGATAGATTCCCTGAAGATTTTATGTTTCAATTAACAAAGCCGGAGTGGGAATCTTTGAGGTCGCAAATTGCGACCTCAAACAATGGGCGAGGCGGAAGGCGATACTATCCCCGCGTATTTACCGAGCACGGCGCCATTATGCTGGCGAGCGTTCTAAATTCGGAGCGGGCGGTCAACACCAGCATTTTTGTCGTTCGGGCTTTTATTAAACTAAGAGAGCAATTGTCTTTGACGGATAAACTATCGCAAAAAATTGCTAAAATGGAGAAGGCAGTAACGCGACATGATAAAGAGATTGCGGCAATATTTGCCGCAGTTAAACAGCTAATTTCTCCGCCAGAAAAACCAAAGAAGAGAATCGGTTTTGAAAAGAAATAATAAATGGATTAGACCTCTTTGAGATCGCAAATTGTGACCTCAAAAAATTCATAATGACTGCCACAAAATATTTATATAAGTATCGATGCTGGGATGATCTTTACCACCAGCGTATTTTAACACATAACGAAATTTATTTTGCCTCTTCAAAAGATTTTAATGATCCTTTTGATTGTTTAATACCTATAACATTTCCAAAAATGAGTCTAGACGATATGTACAAATATTTTGACTCTGATATAAATGGATTAAATCCCGATCAAATTCAGCAACTACTTAAGAGAAACTCTGAGCTAGGCTTTTTCGAAGATGATGACAAATGGAGTGATATGTATAGACTCCAAATGAGTTACATTGAAGATAGAATGGGAATTTTCTCCCTCTCTGACCTATCCGATAATATTCTTATGTGGTCTCATTATTCTAACTCACATAAAGGTATTTGCTTTGGCTTAGATGCTGATGCTCTATTAGACTATTTTGGGGCAATTTCAAAAAATACGAATTTCACAATTGTTTTACACCCCGTAATTTATGCAAATGATTTTCCGCATCTTACACCCACTTCAAAATCAGAGTTGGATATTTATGTGAGAAAAATTATTACTAAAGCATATAATTGGAAATATGAAAATGAATTTCGATGCATTATTGGCAATAAGCAAAATAGTCTTTTAGATAATAAAGATAGGATTGTTTTATTACCTGACGTTATTCTTGGCAAGGTAATACTGGGATGTAAAATAGATGATAATCACAAAGAAGAAATAATTTCCTTACTTGCAAAAAGACCGCATAAGATTGAACTACTTCAAGCAAAAATGAAAAAAGATCAATTTGGGCTGGATTTTGAACCAATTCCTTATTAAATACAATTATGCAAGATTCGATAAAAGAAAAAATTATTGAGCTGGAATTGAGGCTGCTGAAACCGGATGTACGGAAATCGGCCGATGAATTGGATAAATATTTGGCTGATAAGTTTGTCGAATTCGGAAGCTCCGGGAAAAAATATAATAAAGAGCAGATTATTGAAGAACTTAAGGTCGAATCGGGGCGACAATTTTTTGCCGAAGATTTTGATGTTGAGGAATTGACCGATGAAGCGGTTATGATTACATATCGAGTTACGATTAGTCAAAGTGGTGAGGAAACGGAACAAAAGTCACTTCGCACTTCAATATGGAGATTAATAGACGACCGCTGGCAGATGTTATTTCATCAAGGGACACCAATATCAGCAGTTTAAATGTATCATTTGTATTCTGCCCATCGGGTTGGTTAATATGAAACATCGGTTTTCCAAAATAGCCTATCCCACAGCCCTTCGTTTATCTCAGGATTTATAACAAGCGGTGGGACACCACGACACTTAGATCACTATCAAACTCTTATCATTAGCATTTTGTAATGTTTCAAAAACTTCTCTTGTATCATCTAATCTGATTCCAATACAACCCAATGTGCCGGGAATATTGCCGTCGGGATGAATACCAAAACCAAATCGATCTGTTTCAAATAATGGAGTTAATCGGCACCACGATGTGAAGCCGGTTTTATCACGATATGGGTTATATTTAATGGCAGTTGATTTGATTTCGACCGGTTCGGTTATTAAATATTTACCAGATGGCAATTTTCCTTTTCCATAAGGTCCGCTAATAGCAGGCCAATTGCTGCCGTCGGGAGAAGTTAATTTGTTATTTTCAAATTTCCAGGGCATATAGAGTTGACTATTGCACGATTCAACTGAGACTTGGCGGTGATTTTGCAGTGTACCGCCTTATGGGAGGAAATCTGTTAACCCACGTCTAAAGACATGGGGCACCATGCAAATTTGCTACAACATCACCCTTAATTTATTTCAGCTTCCTTGTGTACATGAGTGATTATAGGAGTATGGAAAATTACAATTTTACTAC
>JAQBFG010000280.1:0-12685 GCA_032123495.1 Candidatus Zixiibacteriota bacterium
ATATGTCCGCCCGATACTATTTTGGCATCCAACACATCATCGTTGCCGATCACAAAATTGGCCAGCGGTACCAAAAGACCGGAAAAAGTTGTCGGAATGCATTTTATGAATCCGGTTCCGATGATGAAACTGGTTGAGATGATTCGTGGCGTTGCTACATCAGACGAAACTTTTGATATTGTAATTGAGCTGGGCAAAAAGCTTGGCAAAATTCCGGTTCCATCTGAGGATTATCCTGGATTTATTGCCAATAGAGTATTGCTGCCGATGATCAATGAGGCGATTTTTGCCCTCTTTGAGGGTGTTGGAACTGCCGAGGATATCGATACGGTAATGAAGCTTGGTATGGGGCACCCGATGGGCCCTCTGACTCTGGCCGATTTTATCGGTCTTGACGTATGTCTTGATATTTTAAATGTTTTATTTGAAGGTTTGGGTGATCCCAAATACCGTCCCTGCCCGCTGCTTAAAAAGAAAGTGGAAGCAGGTTACCTGGGCCGCAAGTCTGGACAGGGTTTCTTTAAATATTAATTTTTAAGGAGCTATATACATGGATTTTAATCTGAGTGAAGATCAGGAAATGCTGCGTGAATCGGCTGTTGAGTTTGCGCAGAAACGACTTTTCCCAATAGCTGAAGAACTTGATGAAAAGGGTGCGACACCTCCGGAATTATTGCAGGAAATCGGTGAACTTGGCTATTTTGGATTGATGGCTCCGGAGGAATTTGGCGGTTTGGGTGCCGATACCTTAAGTTATGCTCTGGTTATCGAAGAGATCGCAAAAGCGTGTGCCGGTATTTCAATTGCCATTTCTGTTCATAATTCTTTGGTAATAAAGGCGATTGAAAAGTACGGAACCGATGAACAAAAACAGGAATACTTGCCTAAACTGGCCGCTGGAGAAATTATCGGTGCTTATAGTTTATCAGAACCAAATTCCGGAACTGATGCTGGTTCAATTTCGTGCCAGGCCGTAGCTGACGGCGATAATTATATTTTTAACGGTACCAAAAGCTGGGTTTCGACCGCAAGCCATGCCAGTATATTTATTGTCTTTGCCCTGAGTGACCCATCATTAGGTCCCAAAGGAATTTCCGCATTTATCGTTCCGAAAGATACTGATGGTATGTCAATCGGTGCCAATGAAAAGAAGATGGGCATGAAATGTTCCGATACTCGGGAACTCTCGTTTATGGATGCCAAGGTGCCAAAGGCTAATCTTCTTGGAACTGAAAACAAAGGTTTCAATATTGCTTTATCGCTTCTTGATAACGGCCGCATCGGTATTGCCGCGCAGTCGTTGGGTATTGCGCAATCAGCTTTTAATGAAGCGCTGAAATATTCCAAAGAGCGGAAACAGTTTGGCAAACCGCTGGCTGCATTTCAAGCTATTCAGTTTAAATTGGCTGATATGGCAACCAGAATTGATGCTGCCCGGTTGATGGTTTATCGTGCCGCCGTTTTAAAGGACCTTGAGGAACGGAAATATTCCCGGCAGATATCAATGGCAAAATTGTATGCATCTGAGGTTGCCAATTTCGTTGCCAACGAGGCAGTGCAGATTCATGGTGGGTACGGTTATGTCAAGGAGTATCCGGTTGAACGTTATTTTCGCGATGCACGGGTCACCGAGATCTATGAAGGAACCTCTGAAGCACAGAGGATGGTTATCTCTCGCGACTTGCTGAAGGACTAACTATGGATTTTGATATAAAATATAAAGACTTCAGAATGGAAGTCCGCGATTACATTGAGAAAAATATTGGTCCGCATGCAGTCGCAATTGACCGCGATCAGTATTATTCAAAAGATGTTCATAAGACTGTAAATGATAAAGGCTGGTGGGGAAGTACTATCTCCAAAGATTATGGCGGTCTTGGTCTTTCGATGATGGAGTATGCTATCATCGTCGAAGAGATTTCGCGCGTCTGCGGTTCAACCGGTCTGACTTTTGCCGCTCATAATTCACTCGGCACCTGGCCGATAAGTACTTTTGGTTCTGAAGAACAGAAGCAAAAATATCTTCCTCCGGCAGCGGAGAAAGGGAGCCTGATTGCTTTCGGTTTGACCGAACCGGATGCCGGATCTGACGCCGGTGGTACCAAAAGTAAGGCCGAGAAAAATGGCGATAATTATCTGGTCAACGGCACCAAATGCTGGATCACATCGGCTAATGTCTGCGATTATTCTATCATCACGGCGTTAACTGATGTTGATGCCGGAGTGCATGGGATCTCATCGTTCGTCATTGAAAAAGGTATGGAAGGTTTCTCCGCTGGCAAAAAAGAAAATAAGATGGGCTGTCGTGGTTCTGATACCGCCTTTATGCATTTTGACGATATGAAACTTCCGGCCTGGCATCTTCTTGGAAAAGAGGGAGAAGGATTCAAGCAGTTTATGAAAACGCTTGATGGCGGAAGAATCTCTATTGGTGCAATGGGTCTTGGTATTGCGCAGGCTGCTCTTGAATTGGCAGTTAAATATTCTGAGAGCCGGATTCAATTTGGGAAACCGATCTCGGCTAATCAGGCGATTCAGTTCAAGCTGGCCGATATGGCAACTCAGATTGAAACCGCCCGGCTGCTGATTTACAAAACCTCCTGGCTGAAAGATAACAATATTCCCTATTCCAAATATTCGGCGATGTGCAAATTATACTGTTCCGAGGTTTCGCATTTCTGCACATATGAGGCGATACAGATTCTTGGCGCCGCCGGTTTATCCGAAAAATATCCAGCGGAACGATATTACCGGGATATGAAGCTGTGCGAGATCGGCGAAGGGACGTCGGAGATTCAGCGGATCGTTATCTCTCGTGAAGTGATCAAAGAGATGAAAGAGGTCTAGCAAAAATATTTATAGAATAATTAAAAACTGTGGCTTGTATTTGCCACAGTTTTTTTATATTTATGAGTATTGATTTAAGAAAAAAACCGGAAGGTGAATAATGAAAATAGCGATTGGATCCGATCACGCCGCTGTTGACATGAAGGACAAGGTTAAAACTGTTTTAGAAGGTAAGGACATTGAAGTCATCGATTTTGGCACCGATTCAAAAGAATCGGTTGATTATCCTGACTATGGATTAAAAGTGGCCCAGGCGGTTGCTTCTGAAGATGTTGATAGGGGTGTCGCAATCTGTTGGACCGGTGGTGGGATGGTGATCACGACCAATAAGGTCAGGGGAATAAGAGCGGCATTATGTCTGAACAAAGATATGGCTTTTTATGCCCGTTCGCATAACGATATTAATGTCCTGGTGCTGTCACAGAAATATGTTAAAGATGAAGATTTAAATGAAATTATAGATACCTGGCTGACTACCGAATTTGAGGGTGGTCGGCATAGCCGAAGACTGGATAAAATCAAAAATGTTGAAAAGACCTGACCAACAACATTTTTGCAATCCGGTGGATCGCATGAAAATGAATAAATGAGCCTTAATTGGTTAATTAAAACAGAGGCAAAAAAATGTCATATTTAGAAAAATCTGATCCTGAGATATTTGAAGCTTATCAAAAAGAGACTAAACGCGAATCGGATAAGCTCGAACTTATCGCCTCGGAAAATTTTGTTTCAGAGGCTGTGCTTGAAGCCGCTGGCGGCATAATGACCAATAAATACGCCGAGGGGTATCCTGGTAAACGGTATTATGGTGGTTGTGAGTTTGTTGATATTGCCGAAAATCTGGCCCGTGAACGAGCCAAGGAGCTATTTAAATGCGAACATGTCAATGTCCAACCGCATTCGGGATCCCAGGCAAATATGGGTGTCTATTTTACAATTCTGGAACCGGGCGATAAAGTGATGGGGTTGGATTTATCGCATGGCGGACATTTAACTCATGGACATCCTCTAAATTTTTCAGGAAAACTATATCAGTTTTTTCCATATCAGGTGGACAAAGACACCGAAGTAATAGACTACGATGTTTTAAAAATTCAGGCCGGAGAAGTCAAACCGAAAATGATTGTCACCGGTGCCTCGGCTTATCCAAGGGCGCTCGATTTTAAGAAGTTTCGCGAGATAGCCGATTCTTGCGGTGCTTATTTAATGGTTGATATTGCCCATATCGCCGGTTTGATTGCGGCCGGGTATCATGAATCACCGATCCCTTATGCCGATTTTGTTACCACAACCACACATAAGACACTACGCGGCCCGCGTGGCGGGATGATTATGTGCAAAGAAAAATATGCCGCCGATATTGACAGGACGGTGATGCCCGGTATTCAGGGCGGACCGTTGATGCATATTATTGCCGCCAAGGCGGTCGCTTTTGGTGAGGCGTTAAAACCGGAATTTAAAGATTACCAGAAAAGAATTCTTGAGAATGCGCGAACTTTATCAGGTGAGTTGAAAAATATGGGGTATCATATTGTTTCAGGTGGAACCGATACGCATCTGTTTTTGCTTTCATTTCTTGACCGCGACTTTTCAGGCAAAAAAGTTGAAAAGGCGCTTGATAAAGCAGGGATGACGGTTAACAAGAATACGGTTCCATTTGATACGCGCAAACCGTTTGTCACCTCCGGTGTCAGAATCGGGACCCCGGCAATCACCACTCGTGGTATGGGGACCGATGATATGAAAACAATCGCAGGGTTTATCGATAGAGCCATCAAAAATCTCGATGACGATGAGGTCTTGGCGAAAATTGCCGGAGAGGTAAAAACGCTCTGCGACAAATTTCCTTTGTACACTGATAGAAAATAAGTATTTACCTCCTGCTTGACCGGCACTTTGATACTAAATAATCTATTTTTTCAAGATAGATTCGTATTGTTTTTTTGTGGTATTCAAAATTAATTCGATTTATAATATTTATCGGAGGTAGAGTTTGCTTATTCAATTTTCAATATTTCCAACCGGCGGGGGTGATTCGGCCTCAGGCGAAGTGTCAAAAGTCATTGATATAATTGACAATTCAGGTTTGACATATAAAACATCATCGATGGCAACCGTTATCGAAGGGGAATGGGATCAGATTATACCGGTAATCAATAAATGTCGTTTGAAATTAAAGGAAAATAGCAGTCGTGTCTATATGGTTATGACAATGGATGATAGAGAAGGCGCAACCGGCAGAATCGACGGCAAAATTGCTTCGATTGAAAAAAATTTAAATAAGATTATTCAAAAATAGAAATTACAAAATAATTGGGGTACGTAAATGTCTGCATTTAGACTTGTTATGGTAACTGTTCCGAAGGATAAAGCGGAAGAAATGTCTCAGAAAATCGTTGTCAGCGGATTGGCCGCCTGTGTTAATATTGTTGACAATGCCAGATCTATCTATAAATGGAAAGGCGAGTTAAAAACTGAGACCGAGTCTATTCTGTTTATAAAAACTGCGACTAAAAAAGTTGAGAATCTTATCAAATCGATCCGAGAAGATCATCCTTATGAAACACCGGAAATTATTTCGATGACAATTTCCGAAGGTAATCCGGACTTTCTCAATTGGGTCGATGAGGAAACGACCAAATAAGATAGTCTTGACTAAAATCGCGGAGTTTTGTTTTGGCTGATTTAAATACCGATAATCCGATTATAACCCTGACAACTGATTTTGGTCTGTCTGATAATTACGTTGGGATATTAAAAGGTATTATTGGTGGTTTTAATAGTCGCGCCAGAATAATTGATAATACTCATGATATCCCCAAATATGATATAAATTCCGGTTGTTATTCTCTTGAGACTTCATTTAAATATTTCCCCCGCGGTACAATTCATCTCGCCGTTGTTGATCCCGGGGTAGGTACGACAAGAAATGCACTTTTGATTGAGACGGCCGATTATTATTTTATCGGGCCGGATAACGGTCTTTTTTCGTTTCTTCAAAAAAAAGAAATCGTAAAGATAATTTCTTTAACTAAGCGAAAATTCTTTTTGGGAGAGATTTCTTCTACATTCAATGCCCGCGATATTTTTGCCCCGGTTGCAGGATTTCTTTCGCTAGGTATCTCACCAGATGAATTTGGTCCCCGAATCAAAAAGATTGAAACGATAAAATCTAATAGAATTAGAAAAACTAAGGCAGGATTAATCGGGGATATTGTATATATTGATTCGTTTGGAAATATTGTTACTTCGTTTCGGCATAATAATCTGCCCGACGGTTCTTTTGTGGTTTATCTGGGGAAGAATAAAATCGGGCGAGTTAAGAAAACCTATGGCTCGGTGAAAACAGGAAAGCCGGTGGCCTATATAAATTCGTTTGGGTATCTCGAAATAGCTGTTAATAACGGCTCCGCAGCCGATTATTATTCTATCGATTACATGTCAAAAGAAAAGATTTTAATTGCAACATCATCGAAACTAACATAGATTCGGCTTATGACAAACAATACTAACTTCAGACGACCCTCCTGGGATGAATATTTTATGCGAATCGCCATGCTTGCCGCCACCCGATCGACCTGCCTGAGACGTCAGGTTGGGGCGGTGATAGTCAAGGATAAGCGGGTTTTGGCAACCGGTTATAATGGTTCACCGGCCGGGCTGAAACATTGCCTTGACATCGGTTGTTTACGCGATGAGCTGGGGATTCCATCAGGGGAGAGGCATGAACTTTGCCGCGCCATTCATGCCGAGCAGAACGCTATCGTTCAGGCAGCCACATCGGGGACATCGATTGAAGGTGCCACTCTCTATTGCACTACTTCACCATGTGTTCTCTGCGCCAAAGTTTTGATTAATTCAGGGATTAAGGAAATTTATGCCGGTGAGGGATACCCCGACGAACTTTCCCGACAGATGCTTGACGAGGCCGGGATTCAGGTCCAGCGTTTGGTGGTCAGCAGCAACTCAGAGCTAATGAAGGAATTTGAAAAATGAAATGCCCCTTCTGCGGCCATGAGGAGGACCGGGTTGTCGATTCCCGTTCAGCTCAGGATGGCCGCGCAGTGCGTCGCCGACGGGAATGTCTCAAGTGTAAAGATCGATTTACAACTTACGAATATATTGAAAATGTAACGCTGACCGTCACCAAATCGGATCATCGCCGTGAACCATTTGATCGCAGAAAATTAATCAATGGTATCAAGCTTGCCTGTAATAAACGCCCGGTATCAATAAAGAAAATTGAATCATTGGTCGATGGTATTGAATCTCGTCTGCAAGAGCTTTCCAAAAGCGAGGTTACCAGTACCTATGTCGGCGAGTTGGTGATGGAGGCGCTTAAGGAGACCGACGAAATTGCCTATGTTCGTTTTGCCTCGGTTTATCGTAAATTCCAGGACAAAGCAGAATTTATGGAAGAGCTTAAGAAACTGCTCGAATAATTTCTTAATTTTTATGACTGGCATTGATTATCACCAATGTTATAAATCCAAAAACCAATTGACTTTAAATCGATATTACTGCTAATTCCCTGCAATGGAAGAAAAATCTAACAATGACGGCTATCCCGAAAGCGAAACCCGGAAAATCAGGCAAGATGGGGAAAAAGGGGATGACGGGGGAGACGGGAGAAAATCCGGTATGTCGTTCCTGGGGCATGTTGAAGAACTGCGTTGGCGGCTGATTAAATCTATTCTTTCGGTGGCGGTGATGGGTCTTGTTGCTTTTGCATTTGCTGATTATCTATATAAAATAATTATCATTCCGCTCGGTGATGTTAAGCTTCATTATACTGAAGTAACCGGATCATTTTATGCCTATCTGAAAATTTCGATGTTTGCCGGAATCACCGGCGCTATTCCGATAATCTTTTATCAGCTATGGCAGTTTATTGCACCGGGACTCTTTTCCAGAGAAAAGAAGATGATAATCCCGCTTGTATTTTTCTCAACGTTACTTTTTTTAATGGGAGCCAGTTTCTGCTTTTTTGTCGTTCTGCCGTTTGCGCTTTCATTTCTAATCGGTTACGGTTCGGAAGTTATGACCCCGATTATCACTGTCTCAAGTTATATATCATTCGCTGGGTTATTACTTGTAGCTTTCGGATTTGCTTTTGAGCTTCCGATTCTTGGCTATTTTTTTGGGAAAATTGGCTTGGTTTCCTCAAAGGCTCTTGGCAAAGCGCGACCGTATGCTGTAGTCGCCTTTTTAATTATGGCGTCGATTTTATCTCCTCCCGATGTTTTTACGCAGATACTTTTGGCCGTTCCGTTGTATTTACTGTATGAAATTACGATTCTGTTGGTGAGATATACCGGTAAGAAAGGATAATCGAATTTTAGAATTCGATTTTGAAAAAAACGGTCAATTGATTATAATTGATACGTATTAATTGGAAATTATAGAAAATCAACAGGAGGAATAATGAACCCGATAAAAAAATGGATTGTGGCGGTCCGGGCGCCGTTTTTTACCGGAATAGCTATTCCGATTATATTTGGAGCTACTTTGGCCTTTTATGAAACAGGTCTCTTTAACTGGCCATTGTTTATAATCACTCTTTTGGGCGGGATTTTTGCCCATGCCAGTGCCAATTTGGCTAACGATTATTATGATCATAAAACCACCGATGACGATATAAATCAAAATTTTACACCATTCTCTGGTGGTTCGCGGGTGATTCAAAACAAACTTTTATCACCAGGCGCTGTTTTGGGTGGAGCCTTTGTTTGCTGGGCGCTGGCACTGGCGGCTGGAATATATCTATTTACGGTTACGCCCGGATATTGGGTGCTGATTTTGGCGGTAGCCGGATTTATTGGCGGATTCTTTTATACCGCCTCTAAATTTGCATTTTCATATAACCGTTTTGGCGAATTAGCGATACTTGTCAGCTTTGGGGTTTTGCCGGTGATGGGTGCATACTATGTGCAAACCGGTTATCTGTCATGGTCATCGTTGATAACTTCCATACCGATCGGTTTCTTGATCACCGCAATTTTGTACATCAATCAATACCCGGATTATGATGCTGATAAGGCGGCCGGTAAAAATCATCTGGTTGTGGTTTTCGGCAAGAAAAAAGCAATGAGTGGATATTACTTTTTAATATTCGGCTCCTATCTGATAGTTATTCTGGCGGTTGTCTTTTCTTATTTGACACCTTATGCGCTGTTTTCATTAGCCACCGTTCCGATTGCAATTAAAACGGTTCGGATCTTTGCACGGGAATATGAAAAAGTGAAAGAACTAATTCCGGCGATGGCGGGTACAATCCAGATTCATCTGTTAACCGGTCTTCTGATGTCAATCGGATGTATCGCCGGTGGGATACTGAAAGGATAAGAGTAATTTGCTTGACATCGGGTTTGTCTCTGGATAGTTTTAAATATAGATAGAAATAAGCGGGCGTAATTCAGCGGTAGAATGCAAGCTTCCCAAGCTTGACGTCGTGGGTTCGATACCCATCGCCCGCTTTTTATATTTTACTAATTTGATTATATTTTGTATTGGCTTATTTGAGTTATGAAAAATTCGTATCCCACCCATCGGGTGGGTATTTTATTTTAGCTGATAATTGCCTTTACGTGGAATAATATAATTATTATAATCCGATAATGAAATTGAAGCATTAAGATGGGGATGGTCGATTGAATACAAAGTCCAGAATGGATGGCATATAATAAATATGTTAATATCTAAGGAACCCAAAAATCACATATACTTAACTGAAAATGATAAACAGAAAATATTTGATAAATATTATACAATTATCATGGCTTTGTTCGCGTATATGGGATTAATACTTTACCTTATCGCTAGAGCAAAATCATTTGAGAATTCTTTTTTTTTAAAAGAAGTGATTATATCGACAAATTTTAAAGTAATATTCGGCTTGTTTGGCGCATTGTTTTGCATGATTGGTGGTGCTATTATTGATACAATTATGAAGCACAAAATTACGGGGAAAATATTCTCATTTAGTTTTTTGCCATATATGAAATACGGGCATTCAAGACAAACAATTCCTCTCTTTATTGCATTCTTAATTGTATTATTTTGTGAATTGACAATATTTATTATTGGTGTGAAATAGGTTGTCTTATACTGCTCCCCATTAGTTCTTGTAGCCCACCCGTAGCCAGTGTAGGTCAGGAGCCGTGTGCTCCTGACATTTTTACAAATTTATTATTACAAAATATTATGGACAATCCGGCAAATAATATTTATAATATTGCATGTCCATTTTGAGAAGATATAAATCTGATTTCACTTTATATTTTATTACCAATGTGACATATCAACGCAGACCTATTCTTGTTGCTAATGCCGATTTATTGATGAACGCAATTGGTTCTTTTAAAAATAATATTGAAATCCTGGCATATGTGATTTTACCTGATCATTTTCATATACTTATTGATATTCGAGGAAAAGATATTTCACATATAATGCAGAAGATAAAGATGAGTTTTGGGGTAAATTATCGCATCAGAATGAATATTGATTCGGGACGAATTTGGCAGAATCGGTTTTGGGATCATGTAATCCGCAATCAAAACGATTTGAATAACCATATTGATTATGTTCATTATAATCCGGTAAAACATGGTTTGGCAAAAAAACCATTTGATTGGCAGTATTCGTCAATACGTGAATTTAAAAATTGTTACCAATTTGATTGGGGAAACAAAGAGATAGTATTTGAAGGGAAGTATGGGGAATAAATTTGTCAGGAGCACACGGCTCCTGACCTACGTTTGCTTATAATTAAAAAATAGAACCTATCATCAAAGGGAGAATATTCTGATGATAAAATATTTTAGTAGAAAATCATATTTATTTATCTTTATTGTAATTGTAGTCATTTTTTCAGGATGTGGCCTTTTTTATTGCTTAGACTCAATTTCATCGCCTCCGAAGGATTTATTTGAAAGCAATGAATATATTTTTACTGCTTATCTGGATTACGCAGATACATTGGTTAATTTAGGCTCAATAGACCATATGGATTATTTTTTAATGAAGTATGTTCTCTCACCTCACGAGATAATTAAGGGAGAAATGAATTTTGAAAAATGTAGTATATGGTATATAATATATCATAATAACTTGGATGATTATTGGCATACATTAGAGTTCTCTGGTACTTCATATGAACTTATATACGGCAATAAATTGACAGACCAGGATGACATACTTAATGTTATGGATCCCTTAGTTTATGCGTCTATTTCTGATTTAAACAATCTTCTATATGGTACACAACCGGATAATAGATGGAACGCAATTGTGGAAGATTCTATTATCGCCACTCGTTTATTGGAGGACGATATGCTAAAATATACGCTGGGAAATGACCTACATGAGGGCCATTTGGTGATTTCTGGAACTGAAAATAGTATGAGTACGCAACTTGAATTTTACATTGGTTCAATATGTTATTGTGAAATTGAACGCGAAAATGGCGATATTAAATGGGGTTGGGGCTATAATGATACAAGAGAAGAATATCTTAAAAAGCTGAGGAAATTAGCAATGAAGTCTGGCGGCCCATAGTTTGCTATGGGATTGCCTAATAAGCTATTAGTATTAGACTCTTGCTATCCAGCCAAAATTCAATATATTCTGCGGGTTATGGCAGGATCATGGGGATCCTGCTCAACAGGGCTATTTTGGTTATGAAAGTTATTTCGGTAGATAATAATTCACCTCTTTTCGGCAAGGTTCGCAAAGGATTTCAACTTTTACAAATCAATGGCGAGCCGGTCGATGACAATCTTGATTGTCGTTTCAAAATCGCCGAAGATTTTGTCAGACTTGAATTTATTGATACAGATAATAACTCTGTTGAGTATGAAGTAGAAAACGATTTGTACGGTGATCTCGGGTTAGAGTTTGAATCGGATAAAATAAAAATATGTAAAAACAAATGTATCTTTTGTTTTGTTCATCAGCAACCGAAAGGGATGAGGCGGGCGCTGTATGTTCGCGATGATGATTTCCGTTTTTCATTCACCGATGGGAATTTTATTACATTTTCCAATATAACCGATGATGAATTAAAACGGATTGTAGATCAGAGATTGTCTCCGATGTATGTTTCGGTGCATACGACTGATGACATCCTTCGTCAGGAGATGTTTGGCAACAGAAAACTGTCACCGATTATGCCGCAGTTAAAATATCTGGCCGATAATGGGATAACAATTCATACCCAGGTCGTGCTTTGTCCCGGCATTAATGATGGTGATTATCTGATTAAGACTATTGATGATTTAGCCGTGTTGTATCCTCAGGTGGCGAGCTTGGGCGTGGTCCCGGTTGGATTGACAAAGTACCGTAAAAACCTCCCCAGCCTGAAATCTTATGATAAGCATGGCGCGAATGAAATAATTGACTTGATCCATAGTTGTCAAAAGAAACTGCTCTCAAAATTAGGCTCAAGAATCGTTTATGTTGCCGATGAATTTTATATCCAGGCAGAAAGAAAACTTCCTAAACTTTACGAATATGAAGAGATGCCGCAATTTGAGAACGGTATCGGGATGATGCGATATTTTTTAACCGATTTCAACCGCAAAAAAAGATTTCTTGAAGGCAAAAAACTGAAAAAAAGAATAGCGATTATTACCGGAGTTTCTGCATATTCCATCCTGAAAGATAAAGTGATTGGATATTTGATAAAGGAAATGGGATTTAAAATAGATATATTTCAGGTTGAGAATAAATTCTGGGGTCCGAAGGTTACTGTCAGCGGACTGCTTACCAGAGGCGACATTTTATCCTGTCTGAAGCAGATAAATAATAAGTATGACCTTGTTCTCTTGCCGCCAAA
>JAQBFG010000281.1:0-4599 GCA_032123495.1 Candidatus Zixiibacteriota bacterium
ATGAAGATGTCAATATTTTGGATATTGTTTATCTGATTAATTACAAATATAAGGATGGTGCAGTGCCTGACTGTAAATGAAATACCGGCTAAAAACTAACCAACGTCGTTGCATGGGAAACTTTGTTCAATTATCAAAACACATTTGGGCAGATATTAATGATCTAACAAAGGGGAGAAATGAAAGTTAACTATTATAAATAATATTGCTCATATCTTTATTGCAATTATTTTGTAAAATTGTGATTGAATTCATGCATATAAAAAAGAGCGACCCAATCAAGAGTCGCCCTTAACATTTAGGTTCAACATTTATTTATTTCAATAACAGCATCTTCTTTGTTTGGACATTATCGTCTGTCTGTATGCGGTAGAAGTAAATACTTGAAGAAACATTTTGGCCGAAGTTATCTATTCCATCCCAAATTATTGAATATGATCCTGTCGGCATAATGAATTATTATACTATTGTAGCCGTCAAGCGTTATGTCGGGATAAACCGCCAGTGAATGAGCATCGCCACCCTGTCTGGCAAGTTAATCCAGATCGATACGAATAACGGGATACGATGATGTCAGAATCAGGGCCTTTGTGAGAGTGTTATTGATGGTGTCGATATAAAATTCAACATCGCCTTTAGTTATCCTGACATTAAATTCAGCAACCGAGTCCCTAATAAATTTGGCATAATCATTATTAATAAAGAAAGTCGATCAGGAGTCGTCTTTTGCATAAATAGTGAAAAGACCGCTTAAATCCAGACTATCTGAAATATTGGCCTAATAGCCTTCGGCATTTGATACAAATGAGTATGTCGAAGAGCCTCCCGTATCTGGTTTATGATCAACCGTTGGCAGTTCCGTAAATTTATTTTGTATAAATAGTTTATAACTAATAGTTTCACTTTACTATTTTATATTGACAAATATTCAAAATTTAGTATCTTTAATTACAATAAAAACCAAGACATCGTCGATAGACAAATCCGATTCACTCCGGAATTACGACGAGATTGACAACAGTTCAGTACAATTTGAATAAAAAATCTCTTAATACAGTAATCTGTCAACAGAGATTTGCGTTGCTAAGCTGATTAATATCTTTGATTAAATTAAGAGAGAGCCTATGAATGTAAGTTCAAAGCCTATTCTTGTAATCGGCGGGGGGATTGCAGGAATGACGGCGGCGGCGGAAGCTGCCGAAGTTGGCTATCGAGTTATTCTGGTGGAAAAAGAGGCTTACCTTGGCGGGCGTATCGTTCGTATGCACCGCTATTTCCCAAAAATGTGCCCACCAACCTGCGGATTTGAGATTAACAGCCGCAGGATCAGACAAAACTCGCGTATAGCCGCTTATACTTTTACTACGGTTGAAGAAATTACCGGCAAGGCCGGGAATTTTGTGGTAAAACTGAAAAAACACCCCAAATATGTCACCGGCCAAAAACCTCTGGATGATTCTTTGACCGAACAATTGACATCCGAAAGAGATAATGACTTCAATTACGGTATCGACAAAACAAAGGCGCTGTATCAATCTCATGATATGGCCTATCCCAAAGGTTACATTCTCGATCTCAATGTTTTGTCTGACACCGACAAGGAAATTCTTACCAAAGTTTGTCCGGAAGGAGCCATTGATTTTGAGATGCCTGAAGAGGAATTTGAAATCAATGTCGGAGCCATAATTATCGCGACCGGCTGGCGGCCTTATGATGCCAACAAACTTGATAATTTGGGATACGGTTTATTTCCTAATGTGATCACCAATGTAATGATGGAAAGATTTGCGGCCAAAAATGGTCCTACCGGAGGTGAGATAATTCGGCCATCCGATGGCAAAAAAGCGGAGAATGTTGCTTTTGTCCATTGTGCCGGTTCCAGAGACGAAAACCATCTTCCCTACTGCTCGGCTGTCTGTTGTATGGCCTCATTAAAGCAGGTCAGGTATCTCAGAGAGAGAAACGAGAACGCCAGGGCCACTGTTTTCTATATTGATATTCGTACAGTTGGTCGTGAAGAAAAGTTTTACTACGATCTACTTGAAGATGATAAAATATCATTTATCAAAGGTAAGGTAGCAAAAATAAATGAGGATTCCGGCGATCTGATATTGGATGTCGAGGATACAATTAATCGCGAGAAACTTCATAATAAATTCGATATGGCGGTTCTTGCCACCGGCATGGTACCAAATACAGCTGATTTGAAAATTCCCTTTGAATTAAAATATGATATGTATGGCTTTATTGACAGGTCTGCTAATATAGAGGGAATATATGCGGTCGGTTGTGCCAAAGGCCCGTGCGATGTTTCTCGCGCCTCCAAAGAGGCAACGGCGGCGGCGCTAAAAGCAATTCAATGTTTGGGGGGAGGTGATTGATTTATGGAAAATAAAGTAGGTGTTTTTATTTGTACCGGATATGGAATTGCTGAGGCAATTGATATTGAGGCATTGACCAAAGTTGCCAACGACGAATACCATGTCTCATTATGTAAATCAATCGCTTCCTGCGAAGAACCTGAGATACAGTCAGTACTTGATGATATCAAAAGCGAAGGACTAAATAAAATCGTTATTGCCGGGGTCTCTCCCCGCTACTATACAAAAAACAGTTTTCCGGATGATGTAATTGTTGAACATATCGCTCTTCGGGAACAGGTCGTTTGGTGTCAGCCACCAAATGAAGAAGATACCCAGATGATGGCGGAAGATTATCTCCGCATGTATATCGCCAAAGTGCAAAAAATGTCTGTTCCGGAGTCATTTCAATCTGAAGAAGAAATTAATAAAACTGTGATGGTTGTCGGCGGCGGAATAACCGGTCTGACGGCTGCCATAGAGACGGCTCGAGCCGGGTATGATGTTAAACTGGTGGAAAAAACCGATAAGCTTGGCGGTTGGCTGGGCAAGCAATATAAGTCGATACCTACCAAACCTCCTTATCGTGATCTGGAAGATATCAATATTGATGCACTTATAACTGAGATTGAAAGCAATTCTAAAATAACTGTTTATAAATCTGCAGCGACAAGCAGCATTACCGGAGCGCCCGGTTTATTTGATGTCACTGTAACCTCGGCCAATAATGGTGATGCTATGGACAGTTTCCGGGTTGGTTCTATTATTCAGGCGACTGGCTGGAAACCTACTGAACCGAGAGACAGCCTATCATATGGTAAAGTTGAAGATATCATAAGAAATGTGGAGTTGGAGGAGATTGTAAAAACTAATGGCCGCATTATTCGCCCCTCTGATGGTAAAGAAGTAAAAAGCATCGCTTTTATTCAATGTGGCGGCTCTCCGGAAAAGAAACATCACTCTTTTTGTTCATCGATATGCTGTCTGACCTCGCTTAAGCAGGCGCTATATCTGCGGGAATTGGAAAAAAACAGTAAGGCATATATTTTCTATGAATTTTTGCGGACACCGGGACATTATGAAGACTTTTACCGCCGGGCACAGGAAGATCCTGGTGTTTTCCTGACCCGTGGAAATGTTGCCGATGTTACCCGCGGTGCTGATGGCAGACTCACCGTTTCTGCCACAAACACGATGCAGGGTGAAAATATTCAGGTGGAGGTCGATCTGGTTGTTCTTGCGGCCGGGATGATTCCGAATTCTGCCGATGGTGAGGCAATTCGTCTCTATGAAGATGCCAAAATCGCCGCTGAAAAAGGTGATTCCGAAATCCAGCGCGATGCGGCCGCAAAGAAAATTGAAGAACTAAAACAGCATGAAGGGACACAGATACTCAATCTCAATTATCGTCAGGGTCCTGATTTACCAGCTTTGCAGTATGGTTTTCCGGACTCGCATTTTATCTGTTTTCCTTATGAAAGCAGGAGAACAGGAATTTATCCGGCCGGAACGGTTCGTCAGCCGATGGACGGGCTCGGCAGTAAAGAGGATGGAACCGGCGCGGCTCTCAAGGCGATACAATGTGTTGAGATGACGTCGCGAGGCGAAGCGGTTCATCCGCGATCCGGAGATAAATCTTATCCCGATTTCTTTTTGCAGAGATGTACCCAATGTAAACGATGTACCGAGGAATGCCCTTTTGGTGTCCTCAATGAAGATGAAAAGGGTACTCCGCTTCTCCGGGCGACTCGTTGCCGCCGATGCGGTATTTGTCTTGGTGCCTGCCCCGAAAGGATCGTCACCTTCAAGGATTATTCTGTGGAAATCATCACCTCAATGATCAGGGCGGTTGAAGTGCCGGAAGAGTTCGATGAAAAACCGAGAATACTCGCTTTGCTTTGTGAAAATGATGCTTACCCGGCGATGGACCTGATGGGGCAGCATCGGTTGCAGTACAATCCGTTTGTTCGTGTCATTCCGGTCCGATGTCTCGGTTCGGTCAATGTCGTTTGGATATCAGAGGCAATTTCAGCTGGATTTGACGGGATATTATTAATTGGCTGTAAGTATGGTGATGATTATCAGTGTCATTTTTGTAAAGGGAGTGAATTGGCGGCTTCCCGCGAAGTAAACATCAGGGAAAAACTGGAGCAGATGGCGCTTGAAAATGAAAGAGTGGAACTGCATCAACTGCAGATATCTGAATATAGCCAATTGCAGGAGATTTTTAATAATTTTG
>JAQBFG010000282.1:0-2850 GCA_032123495.1 Candidatus Zixiibacteriota bacterium
CACCCGGCCTGCGCGCCTTACTCAGGGACCTGGCGCCAAAGGAATTAAATGATATTACCCTGGCGCTGGCCCTAATCCGACCGGGGGCGTCGGAATCCGGGATGAAAAAGATATTCCTCCAGAGGTTTCACGGTAACGAAAAAACCGAATACCCGCATCGATTGCTATCAGGAATACTAAAGGAGACATTCGGCGTATTTATTTATCAGGAACAGGTGATTCTGGCGGCACAAAAAATAGCCGGCTTTAACCTTCCGGCTTCTGATTTATTACGTCGCGCTATCACCAAAAAAAGAAAAAAACGCGAAAAAGAGAAACTAGAGAAACGATTTTTAGACGGTGCCTCCCAAAAAGGTGTTGACAATAAAACTGCTGTCAAAATTCTAAAACAGTTGCGACAGTTTGCTTCGTTTGGATTCTGTAAGGCACATGCTGCCACCTACGGCTTTCTGGCACTGCAGTCGGCCTATTTTAAGGCACATTACCCGGCCATCTTTATAACCGCCGTTCTTCGCAACGGTGGTGGCTATTATCCATCAGCGGTTTATGTCGCCGAAGCGAGACGACTCGGTATCACAGTCCTGCCACCAGATCTGAACATCTCCGAAAAATATGATTCATTGCATAGCCACCAGATTTATCTCGGTCTTAATCGGGTGCGGGATATTACCTATGAGGTTCTCAATCAAGCCGAACAAAACCGGCCGTTTTCCAGTCTGACCGAGTTTATTTCGCGGGTCGAGATCTCCGAACATGAAACCGAACAATTAATTCGGGTCGGTTTTTTTGATTCTCTGGAAACATCGCGGGCAAAACTTTTCTGGATGTACCGCCTTTCGGGACATAAAGGGAAACGGCGTAAAAACGATCTTTTTGGCAGTGATGTTTTGGCTCCAAAAATGAAGGCGCTGCCGTCATTGAAACAATTCAACCGGTATGAGATTTTTAAAGCGGAAAAAGATATTTTGAAACTAACGGCATCGTTTCATCCGTTAACTCTTTTTGACAATTTCAAAAATGTTGATCTGAACAATATTTATAATCAGCCGGATAAATCGCCGGTATCAATATCAGGCTGGCGGGCCGACAGCAAACAGATTAAAACCGGAAGCGGCCGCTGGATGGTTTTTCTCACTTTCGAGACTCTCGATGATACCTTTGAGGTTATCCTGTTCCCCGACACTTATATTTTATATTCGGAAACAATTCGTTCATTTCGGTATCTTCAGGTTGAAGGAATTCTCAATCGCGAGGAGGGCAATCCGGCGATTGTGGCTCAAAAAATATCCCCGGCCCCAACCGGATTAAAAGAAGTCCGGTACGTTTAAAGTTGACTTTGAGCAAACGGCTCATTTTATTTTGTTTATGAGTATTCCGGGAAACATACAGGAAGAATATAAGAAGCTGATTGATAAAATAAATTATCATGCCCGGATGTATTATGAACTCGACAATCCTGAAATATCTGATGCCGATTATGACAAGATGTTTGATCAGCTACTTCAGATTGAAAAAGAACACCCCGAAATCGTAACGACTGATTCGCCATCGCAGAGAATCGGTGGTGCGCCTCTTCCCCAGTTTGAAACGGTAGCACACAATATTCGAATGCTTTCGCTCCAAAAAGTTACGACTGAAGATGAGTTTATTGAATTTGACGAACGGGTCAAAAAGAGCCTGGGCGAGTCCGAAGAGATAGAATATATTGTCGAACCAAAACTTGACGGGCTGGCGGTCGAACTTGTCTATGAAAATGGAATATTTGTTTTAGGCTCAACTCGAGGTGATGGCTCAAGAGGCGAAAACATAACTCGTAACCTCAGAACTATTAAGACAATTCCGTTAAAGTTAAACTCTAAGGTATCAGAACAGTATCCAGTTTTGGAAGTTCGGGGTGAAGTAATAATACGCCGGTCAGATTTTAATAAATTAAACGCCAAAATGGAAATTGAAGAGACTCAACCATTCGCCAATCCCCGCAATGCTGCCGCAGGTTCACTGCGTCAACTTGATTCCAAAATAACCGCCAGCCGCCCGCTCAAATTTATAGCTTATGGAATCTCAGCCACCGACCTGTCGGAATTAAATAATCAAATGACGGTAATACAATTTTTAAGAAATGAGCAGTTTCCCATCAACGAACATCTGACTTTGGCCAATGGTGTTAATGATACAAAATTACATTTTGAGAAATTGAATAGTATTCGTGCGAATCTCAATTATGAAATCGACGGGATGGTTATCAAGGTCAATGATTTTGCCAAACAAAAACAACTCGGAGAAATTTCTCGTGCACCTCGCTGGGCGGTGGCATGGAAGTTCAAAGCAGAAGAAGCAACCACCCGAATAAATGACATTGAGTTTTCTGTCGGCCGTACCGGGACAATCACTCCGGTAGCCAAACTGGAACCGGTATTTGTTTCCGGCGCCACCATCTCCAACGCCTCGCTTCATAATGAAGATGAAATTAACGAACTTGATATTAGAATTGGTGACACAGTTGTTATTCAACGGGCCGGAGATGTTATCCCAGATGTAATCAGGGTCATCACAGAAAAACGAACCGGGGCAGAGAAGAAAATAATATTCCCACACACTTGCCCGTCATGCGGAGAAAATATCGTAAGAACTGAAGGTGAATCAGCCTGGCGCTGTTTTAATGCGGCCTGCCCGGCACAGATAATAGAACGGATATTTCATTTTGCGTCCAACAGCGCGTTGGAAATCGACGGCCTTGGCGGAAAACTGGCGACACAACTGGTCGAAAAAAGATTGGTAAAAGATCTTTCTGATCTATATTTTCTAAAAAAAGAAGATCTGCTTCAGCTCGATTTAATGGCCGATAAACGT
>JAQBFG010000283.1:0-9253 GCA_032123495.1 Candidatus Zixiibacteriota bacterium
GCTGTTGCCGCTTTCTTTGGTCGGCTGGCAGGCAATTTCAAATGGCTGGTGCAAGTGGCAGGAGTACTAGAAGGCGATGCAGCCAGGTTCGCAGGTGATGTCGCACGTATGAATCGATCGGTACAACTCAATTTCAGTCGCTTTGTTCAGGTAATGGTTAGATTTGAGCGTGGGCTGTACGGGGATACTGACCAAGACCTCAACAAACTATGGTGGGACCTCATTGAGAAATACCAGGGTTTGACTCGTCCTGAGGGCCGAAGTGAGCCCGATTGGGCTTGTAAAATTCACATCATAACTGATCCTGTCTATTATCATAATTACTTAATAGCGGAATTATTGGCCAGCCAGTTTGCTGAGACTATCGGCAGTAAGGTGCTCAAACTACATGATCCTTATAGTGCCAGCTTTGCGGACAATCCCAGGATTGGGAAGTTCTTTAAGGAAAGAGTCTTCCATCCGGGCAGTTCCTTACCTTGGAATGAAATGATTCAAAAGGCAACAGGCGAGAATCTCTCGGCAAAATATTATGCCAAGCAATTTTTGGAAAAATAATCTTGTGCCAGATTTGTGCCAAACTGAGATCAAAACAAGTAAAAACAAACACAACCAAACAAAACCAAATAAAAACTGGAAATTTATGGAAATCAATAAGTTATAGCGTAATCTGATGTGTCTCTGAGGGTTGCGAAAACGTGCTATTTCGATTCCCCCGTCTCCAATTAATATTTTACTCAATAATTCGTATATTCAAATGAAGTAATGATCACTTCATCTCCGATTCCCCCAGCAGGTGCATCACCACTATGGAGATAAAGGTTAAATATCATCGCCTCACCTCCAGGCACCGGGATATTCGCACCGGTATAGGTCCAAGTGTGAATTAATGTCTCCATCGTTGGGAAATTGTCATGTCCGTTCCAACTATTAAAGACAATGTAATTCGAACGCCATTCAAAAGAATGTGAGGTTTGACTATTACTCGACATATGGAATGTTTCTATGTTTCCGGGAATATACCATGGCTGAGCTACATATTGAGCATCGTAAGGGTCAGCCACTAATCTTTGAGAAAACTCTATATCAAATTCCTGATCAAGTCCTTCATAAATAAAACCGCCAAGAATCGCATTATAGTCCATATTGTCGACTCTGGAATCGAGTTTAAATTTATATAATCCATACCCCAATGAATGATCTATAATTACTTCCGAGCAATTCCAATGGCCATCATGATAATCAATTCTCAGATGCAGCCGATCTTGCTCGTCAATCTCAACGTTGGCAATATCATCAGAAAAATAATTTGGCCCCGGATCAAAATATTTGTTTTTGATTTCCCAACGATAATTGCTCCAATAAAGATATTTAATCGAATGTTCAGGATATTCGTCCCAGCAGATACCGCTCCCGATCCTCATCAAATACAATACTTTCCGGCGCATTCAGCAGATTCTGAGCGTTGACTAATAAATTTGAAGACAACAGAATAGCAAAGGTTAAATAATAGACCGGTTTTATCATAATTCCTCTCGTGATTATATTATCGTTTTATTATATATTTATGATTTATACCACAAATTTAAAGATTCCTTCCTTCCTCAGCGCACTGAGGTACTGGACCGCTTTTATACTTAAAATTAATCAAATATACTATGTCTAAGATGTTAACCAAAGTATCATGATTAACATCGGCTGATCCCAGCAGGTTGGGGATTGGACCACTTTTGTACTTATAATTTATAACGTATACAATGTCCAAAATATTAACCGTACCATCATCATCAACATCACCGCACAAAAAGGTGCCGTTTGATGACCCGGGTGTTGGCGTATGAAATGAAACCCAATTGTCGCTGTTATCGGGTAACCTGCCGTATGAATATCCATTTAACTGATTACCATACGTTCTATCGCTTATTGTGCCATTGCCATGCCGGTCGGCATCATTTAAGCCAATATTGCCACCGGTTGCCTCAAGAGTGAAATTAGTATGTAAATCTCCCTCAAATGATTCGTCATCAGCCGTAAATACAACAAATCCGCCGGATGGCACAATCACATTACCTATTTGATATTTTGTCGGAACAGCCAGATCATTTGTCAGGTACATTTCGTTTAGACTCACTGCTACTATCTCTGAATTATATATTTCTATCCAGTCGTCATAATCGCCAAAATCATCGGGGCAACATTCATTATTTGATGCCATAAATTCATTAATTATAAGACCGGGGGTGGTATAGCCAACAGTAATACTATGGGTCGCTGTTGGTGCGCCGGGAGGATCGTAAACAGTTGTATGTATAGTATCTTCTACAGCCTTAATATAATAATTAATTTCGGTACCATCGGAAACCGGAGGAAGTACCCCACCATAGAGAGAATCCCCAGCCAGCTGATCATGATGATTTCCATCATCAAATAATTCTACGGCAAAATATCCCGCTCCGGTGTCAACCATCGCAAAAGTTGTATCAACCGGTGCAAAATCGGAGATAAAGGACAAAATTGTGATACTGTCAAGTTGCGTTGGTGACTCTGGTAAATAGCCAGTGGTAGTAATTTTGGGAGGCAAAGCACGCGCCATGGCATCACACATTTCATAGCGGTAATAAAGACTGCGAACGCCGGTAACTATGTTTCCCTGAATAATGGGCGGATTATTGTTTCCGATAAAGTTTGCGCCTGCGGCCGTATATTCAGCAATGTAATCGGCATTACCTACAATATTTAGGCCGTCAACCAAATCAATGTCGTCATCGGCCAGAACCCGAACAGCCCGGCACCAGGCGGCTATTTCAATTCCTTCGGCAGCGGCGGTATTTATTAAATTAATTGTTTCAGGATCATTCATCAAATTTATCAAACCGTTATTGCATGGTAACAAGCATACAATATCATACTCGGTAACATCAGTTATATCCGAAACAAGCAAATCGGTTGCTAGCGGTCCCAAACCGAAAGACATAGCATAGGAACAACGGCTGAGATTCCCCGTTAATCCGGCCGTTGTTATTATCCATCCGAAATCATCAAACCGTTTCAACAGGTTATCTTTAGCATCGTGACCATCAAAGGTCGTGCCCTGTTGTTGATCCTGCAACAGTAGTATCTTTACTTCACCGGGCGCGGCCATTGATCTGTTTGCAAACAGAAAAACACCATTTGAGCCGGTAATAACCAAATCGAGATCATTGGAATATGTATAATGGACGGTAAGTGAACTTCCCGATGCTGGCGCTGAGGCCAGAGATATCCAGCCTTGAGCGTTGTCGCAACAATATGAATTGGAATTAACCGGCGTCCCGTCAACTTCGATAAAAGAGATTTGATGGATCGGCATTTTTTCGAGATAAAATAGTTTTCGGTTTCCATCGCATGAAAAAGTTTCATAAGTATCAACAAGGTAATCTTTATCGTAGTCTCCCCAGGCCACCTGCTGTATGCGTCCAATATCGGTGGGGCAGGTCCATATCGGTGTGTTGCCAAGGACGCCACCAACATTTTCATATATTTTCGCGGTCACAAACCACGAGCCTGTCGCCAGATCTAAATCGCCGTCACCATCAACATCGCCCCAGGCAACACACGACGGTTCGGTGCCCAAATTTACCGACCAGGTGGGAGTGGTCTCAAAGGTACCGCCAACATTCATAAACAGAGCACAGATGCCGCTGCTGCCAGGAATCGCTGTGACAAGATCCCGATAGCCATCACCATCAACATCGCCCAAAGCCATCATTCGGGAACCATAATATGGGCTTGACTGCCAAATTGGAGTGGTCCCCAAAACGCCGTTATTGTTATCATAAATTCTTATTCCGCTGCCACGGGAACCAACCAGCATGTCAAGATCGCCATCGATATCAACATCACACATAGAAATACCAACGCCATAAAATGCATCATCGGATTCCCATAAAGGAGTTGAGCTAAAAGTGCCGTTATCATTTCCGTATATTACCGCTGTTTGTTGGTCGGCGGTAACCCAATAACCGCGTGAAAAGGCAATATCCAGATCGCCATCACCATCAGGGTCACCGGCAGTGCATACAAATGAACGTGTTGGCGGGGTCTCCCACGATGGTGAAGCCGACAGATTGCCACCATTCAAATAGAGACTCTGTGGTATATGATCGGCTGTGATACCTGCGTTAGAAACAAGTAAATCAGGTTGGAGATCATTATCAAAATCTCCTATGTACAATTGGCCGGAAGCACGAATATCGGTTGATGACCATCCAGCGGTCGGTGAAAGTTCACCGTCAAAATTATAATATATCTGATTGGCCAAATTTGCGGCATCAACACCTCGAGAAATAACCAGATCAGGCCAGCCATTGCCATCAAAGTCAGCAAAACCGGCACCACATGGAGTTGATATACTTGTATTCTGCCAGACAGGTGAGTATGACATTCGGATAGCGCCAAATAGATTGGTTTGGGCGAGAATGAGAAGTAGGGTAATCAATAGAAAGATTATATGATACCTCCTACTATCTATTCCGTTGATATTTCCTTCAAATTTTGTCATGTTACGCATTGACCCTCCTATTTTTGTAATTCTTCCAACTTACTGGTAATTATATTTTTTTGTATTATTTCAATTATATATTTACAGTGGGACAGCCTGAATTATCAGACCGAGAAGCAAAGTTATTATTACGACACTTGCCAAGATGACAATGGTGAGTCTTTTTCCAACATATTTGGCAAGCAGAAACAATGACGTTATACAAACCGACGTTGATGTTAGGGAAAAGGCTATAGCTGTTCCGAGAGGCAAATCGGCAAATTGTATCAATGGTTTAAGAAACAGAACATCGGCGCCATTGCAGAAATAAATCGGGACACCTATTAAAATTACTAACATGGTCCCGATAATACTATCATTTAGCTCCCAATGCCGAAGCAACTTCTCAGGCGAAGCTAATTCCAGAGTAACGCTAATGACGCCGGCAATAATCATAAATAGAAATACTTTTTTGAACATTGAATAGGTCAACTCGTAAACATCGGTTTTTTTAGATGAACAACAATTATTTGATGAGCAGGTTTTTAAAGGACCAAGCTCTTTATTATCCATTTTTTTATAAAAATACTCAGCAATATAACCGGTGCCAATAGCCAGAATAAATGAACAAATTATTCGAAGGATTGCATATTGCCAATCGAGAACCATCGCGGAGATTGTAATGATATATGGATTCAATAGCGGAGCGGCTACAATAAATGTAATAATAACCCTAAATGGAATTTTATGGTTCAGTGTTTTTACAATTGGAATTGCGCTGCAGGAACAAACCGGCAATAACGATGCATACAAAAATGCGGTGACCATGTTGTGTGGCATAAATCGATTAAATTTAGCAAAATATTTTTCAATAATCGCAGCAACAAAAATTCCAGCCACTACTATCAACATCAATTCAACAAAGTACTCATAAAACAGAAAGGCCCAGCGCGGCAAGCTGTCATATAAAATACAATCCTGCCTGTTTTGATATGAAATGCCAAAAAATATTTTATATATAAAATCCAGACTCAAAAGAAAAATAGATAATTGAACGAGCATTTTAATCCAGAAATGTCTGTCAACCTTAATGGTTCCATAACGTCGTAGAGAAGAAGTTGCGTCTGTATCTGTAATAGATATTAATTCATTCATACCAAAAATTCATTGTCCTCAAATTTGTTTGATAAAGTGTTTATGGATTGTGTTAAATCTTACAGCAGCTATCCTTTTTATTAGTCGTGCCGGAAATTTGGGAACCATAGACCCGATTTGGGAAAATCGATGTTTGCTTTTTTAAATAAGACTTATATATTAAATTATTATGACAAAGAAGACTGGTGTGGGATTTAATATCAATAAATTGTATGGCGATTTTTTGAACGGCGAAAAATCTGCCGAAAACAAACTTTTGAATCATTTAACTGTAAGCTTTCGCCTGTTTACCAAACATAAGATTTGGGATGAACATGATTCAGAAGAGATTGTACAGGATGCTCTTATGACAATAATTGGCAAAAGCCGGGATATTGAGTTTGAAACCAGTTTCGCAGTATGGGCTTATCGAGTGCTGCAAAACAAAATACTAAACTACATATCTACCAAACAGACCCGCAAAAGACTTACCGAACAATATGGCAGCTATGACAATACTTCATCATATCAGTGCCCCGATATTGAATTGAAAATCAGACTAAGAGAATGCTTTAATAAAATTTCCAATATCAATTCTGATCACGCCAGAATATTAAATTTAAAATATCAGGGCTATTCGACTGAGGAAATCTGCCAAACAATGAAAATTACGCCAAATAATATGTATGTTAAACTCTCCCGGGCCAGAGCGGCACTGGAAATCTGCCTGAAAGAAGGAGATAATAAAAATGAATGAGTGCATCGAAAAACGTTTGGGTGACAGGCTATACGCATACGAAATCGATTTACTCAGCGATGACGAACGCGAAGAGTTTGAGATACATCTTCTTGAATGTAAATATTGTAATGATCGTGTCCATAACTTCCAGACGGCAGCAGATATAATAAAAAACGACGGGGAAATGAAGGATATTGTCGCCCGACTTGATACGAGCAAAAATGTTTCAAAAAAATCTTCCTTTACTTACATGAAAACTATTCTGGCTGTTGCGGCTGTTATTATTATACTGATATTGAAACCGTGGCAGATTGAATTTCATTCAACCAAAGAAGCAAAGGCGCTGGAAAATCGCCTGGCT
Organism: Candidatus Zixiibacteriota bacterium; assembly: GCA_032123495.1. GTDB lineage: Bacteria > Zixibacteria > MSB-5A5 > GN15 > PGXB01 > JAAERC01. The sequence goes on from JAQBFG010000283.1 coordinate 6,751, forward strand.
ATTTTGCATTTTGAAAATCTCGTCATTCCCGATGACCCCAATCGAACCGGTGAAATAATTACCGATCTTCTTATTACCGACCTGTCTCAATCTGAATATATTCAGGTTCTGTCATATCAGAGATTAAATGATATTTTTAAATTAATAGGTCGGCAGGATGGAAATGGATCTTATAAGAATACCTCGTCCCGAGTGGCCGAACTGGGACAAGCCAATTGGATACTTACCGGAAAAATTCATCAGATCGAACCTCAGTTAATAATTACGGCCCAACTAACCAATATATCTTCCGATGATATTATTCAATCTTACCAGATAGAAGCAGATACAAATGAGGATGTATTCGAACTGGTTGATAGGCTTACAAAAAATATAAAAAAGGATCTTTCCTTGCCATCGGCCGCCATGGAGGAACTGGATTCTCCTATAGCCGATGTTACCACCCATTCACAGAAGGCCTACCTTCATTACCTGGAAGGAATTGATTTTTACTCCCGATTTTATAACAATGAGGCCAGGCGAAGTTTTGAAATGGCTTTGGAATACGATTCAACTTTTGCCATGGTCTATTATTATCTGTCATCTTTGAATAATGCTTCGGCGCGGGATCTTATATTAAAAGCAGTGGAATATTCTGACAAGATTAATATCAAGGAACAGATATATATAAGGAGCCGCGAGGCCTCAATTTCCGGTAAAGATAGTCTGGCTATGGAGTATCTTGGGAAAATTATAAAACAATATCCTGATGAAAAGAGGGCCTTGTATCAATTGGGAATGTATGAATATCAATATGCCGGCCCTCAACAGGCAATTGTTTTGTTTGAACAAGTGATTGGGATTGATCCGCTCGATACCAGAACCCTCAACGAATTGGCTTATATGTACAACAACGTCGGTGAATTTGACAAGGCAATTGAAACCGCAAATCGTTATATAAAGATTTCTCCCGATGATGCTAATCCATATGATACCAGGGGCGAGCTTTTTGCCAAAAATGGCAAACTTGATGAGGCGATAGAATCATATGAAAAGGCAACTTCAATAAAACCTGATTTTGGCAATTACTATGCCATGCTTTCTTTGGGGCGGCTTTACATTTTTTCAGGCAATTACTCCAAAGCACAGGAATGTTTCCAGGAAATAATCATTAAGGGCAATCGATTATCCCGTTCGCTGGCCCGGACATTTATGGCGACGATACCGTTATATCAAGGTAAATTGGATGAGGCCCTCAAAATATTGGAGGATGGCATTATTGTCGATAAAATGGAATTGGCCACGGCCGGTGACAATGGTGCCGAATCATACAAGCATTATATTAAGGGCCGCATTTGCGTTGAAAAAGGCGAATTGGAAATCGCTGCGGCTGAAATTAAAGAAGCCATCAGGGTACATAATATTGTTTTCTCTGCCAATCGTCCCGCTTTCAGATGCATGTATGCTGAAGTGCTTGCAGAAGGAGGAGATTTTGAAGCCGCCGAGGAAATAATCAATGTTCTAAAGAAAGAATATCAAGCCGGGGAGAAACCTGCTCAGTCAGGATATTGGTACGCTGTAGGTAGTATTGAGTTTATAAAAGAAAATTATTGGCAAGCAGTAGAGGCTTTGAAAAAATGTGCGGCGGCTGGCCCCTATTTTGATTTTGAAATACTTTTGGCTAAAGCCTTAGTAAAGTCGGGCGATTATAATGGGGCGATTAGTTTGTATGAGAAGCTGTTGTCTGACTATACGGTAATGTTCAGGCTGTACCAAAGTATTGAAGCGGTGAAGGCCTATTATTATCTTGGTATTGCCTACGAAAATACAAATCAATTGGAAAAAGCAAAAAGTCAGTATAAAATATTCCTCAGCATCTGGAAAAATGCCGACTATGAATTTGATGACATAAATGATACTAAAAAGCGATTAATACTGATTAATAATGGCACCTGACGAGCCATCTTGTTTTCAACATTATTTTATAAATATCTATCAAGTGATAAAATATAATCCTACCTCCTCCGCTTTTTTATGCCTCTCAAACAAGAAGTTTTTTTGCATGCTACTTGAGTTTGCGCCTTATAGGAGTCAATTCCAATATGGCTGACCACCCAAAACTCAACTTATGAATTGTCCATTTGACTGGGAAATTTACGGTATTATTGCAACATTTCCCGATTCCGTTCCCTAATCCAGCTCGGTTGAACAATCTGACCTCGACGCAAAGCCATTCGCCAGAACAGCCAAACAACGACCATCGGCAGTGCAATACCCAGTAATGTGGCCTCAAGACCAAATGCTCCGCCGGTAAGCCAGTCTGGCCCGATTATACGTGGTACAATGAACGTCGAGTGACCACTAATGCCCGAGGATGACATTCCAAAGACAGCTGTTTGGAAGAAATTCCAACTGAAGTGACTGCCCCAGGCAAGCCAAATGCGTCGGGTGACAAGGAAGGCCATAATTTCAGGGAGACTGAGAAGAGTGAGGCAAAAAGTTGTCCAGATATTGGCCCCTGGAT
>JAQBFG010000284.1:0-3172 GCA_032123495.1 Candidatus Zixiibacteriota bacterium
CGGAGGCGTCCGACCGCGCCAGCCCGATCCGTCTTTTGCCAAAATCAACCCCGATAAATATTTGATCAGCCATAAGGGGAATTTATAGATTGAAGATATTTAAGTCAAAGGAAATGGGAGAGATTTGGCCGTTTCTTAATCCCTCAATAATATTAACTTACAACGAATCCTGCTTTTCTTGACAACCAAACCCAAAAAACATATATTGCTTAGCTTGATATTGCGAGAGTGGCGGAATTGGCAGACGCGCTAGATTTAGGATCTAGTCCTTAACGGGGTGGGGGTTCAAGTCCCCCCTTTCGCAGAAATATGAACTTTAGGAGACTGATAGAATGAAATCTGAAATCAAATCTTCCGACGGACTTGTCAGAGTGATAGAAGTTGAAGTTGATGCTGCCACTGTTGACGCTGCCTATGCAACCGCCTATAAAAAATATACCAAAGAAGCTAAACTAAAAGGGTTCCGCCCCGGCAAAGCGCCGCTTAATGTCATTAAAACGACTTTCGGCGATGCTATCAGAGAAGATGTGGTCGAAGAGTTGGTGAAATCGTCATACCCTGATGTTATAAAAGAACATGAACTCAAGGTCGCTTCGTTTCCCGATGTTTCCGGATATGAGTTGAAAGAAGGCGCTCCGCTTGTTTACACCGCCAAAGTCGAATTAATGCCTGAGATTGAAAAAATCGATTATGACGGTTTGACTCTCCCGGAGACTGATGCCGAAGTGCGCGACTCCGAAGTTGATACTGTGGTTGATTTCTTAAGGAAAAAACATGCCGAAATCAGACCGGTCGAACGGGCGATTGAAAAAGAAGATGTTATCAAAATTGATATAGAAAAAACTGCCGATGATGACAAAGTCCTCGACGCTGATAAATTTGATGACGTCGAGATCGATCTTTCGTCAGCCCTGACTGTGGCTGAATTTAAAGACCATCTGCCGGGACTCAAAGTCGGCGAGGAAAAAGAGGTCGAGGTCAAATATCCTGAAGATTACAACAATAAGGTGCTGGCTGGCAAAGCTATCAAGTATCTCTGCAAGGTAAAAGAGGTCAAGGAACGGATTCTTCCGGAGTTAACCGATGCTTTTGCGGCGCAGATCGATGAAAATATCGCTACGATGCTGGAATTAAAATTGAAGATCCGTGAAGATCTGGGTAAACAGAAAACAATGGATCAGGACAAATATAAATCAAACGAGGTCCAGCGGCAATTTCTTGATAAAAACCAGTTTGATGTCCCCAACAGTATGATTGAGAACTATCTCGACAGCATGATGGAAGAGTTTAAAAAGCAAAAGCAGGAAGTTGACGAAAAGAGCCGGGAACAGTATCGCCCGATGGCGGTAAATGGCATCCGCTGGTCACTTCTGACAAATAAGATCATGACTGATGAAAAGATTGAAGTTTTGCCGGAGGATACCGAAAAATGGATTAAGCGGTTCGCCGACAATTATAATATGGATATGGAAAAGGCCAAAGAGGTCTTATCCGGAACCGGGCGAATCCAGGAGTTACGGAATTCGATTCTGGACGAAAAATTAATTGAATTTCTGCTTTCTAAGGTAACGTATATACCGGAAAAGGAATGGTCACCGGAAAGCGGAATCAAGGAGGATAAATAATGGGAATGATCCCAATGGTAGTTGAACAGACCGGCCGAGGCGAACGCGCTTATGATATTTACTCACGGCTTCTGAAGGACCGAATAATATTTATCGGTTCTGAAATAAATGACCATCTGGCCAATCTGGTAATAGCCCAGCTTCTTTTTCTTGAAGCCGATGACGCCGAAAAGGATGTTTTCATTTATATCAATTCGCCGGGCGGATCGGTTACCGCCGGAATGGCAATTTACGACACGATGCAATTTATCAAACCGAATATTGCCACCACCTGCATGGGTATGGCTGCATCAATGGGTGCCTTTCTTTTAACTGCCGGAACCAAAGGCAAAAGAGCGGCGCTTCCAAATTCCCGGATAATGATTCATCAGCCGATGGCCGGAACACAGGGACAAATTTCCGATATCGAGATAATGACTAATGAATTTTTGAGAACCAAAAAACATCTTAATCATCTTTTGGTACACCACACTGGTCAACCGCTCGAAAGAATTGAAAAAGATACTGACCGCAACTACTTTATGTCAGCTGGCGAAGCTGCTGAGTATGGTTTAATTGATAAAATCTACGAGTTTAAGCACCAGGAAAAAAAATAGAGACTGATTTCCAGTGACGGAAGACAAAAAAAAATCATCGGATGATAACGGCGGCTCTAAGAGCCATCGTTGTAATTTTTGCGGCAAACCGGCCGCAAAAGTTGAACGGCTTTTTGCCGGATTTGAGGCTTTTATCTGCAGCGAATGTATTCTGCTCTGCAATGAGATCCTTGAAACCGCCCCGGAACCGGGCGACGAAAAAGAAACATTTGAACTTCCCAAACCGGCCGAAATAAAAGCATTTCTTGACCAATATGTTATTGGGCAGGAAGAGGCGAAACGTAATGTTTCGGTTGCGGTTTATAATCATTACAAACGGATCAATGCAATGTCTGAGGCAAGAAGTAAAAACGCCTCCGATGATGTCGAACTTGAAAAATCAAATATCCTTCTGGCTGGTCCGACCGGAACCGGAAAAACCTTGATCGCCAGAACATTGGCCAAATTTTTGAAAGTCCCGTTTTGTATTGCCGATGCTACTGTTTTGACTGAGGCCGGATATGTCGGCGAGGATGTCGAAAATATTCTGGTAAGGCTGTATCAGGCTGCGAATTTTAATCGGGCCCGCACCGAACGGGGAATTATCTATATCGATGAACTCGACAAAATCTCCCGCACCGATGGTAACCCATCGATCACCCGTGATGTTTCAGGTGAAGGTGTTCAGCAGGGACTTCTGAAAATTCTGGAAGGATCGATTTCGAATATCCCGCCCAAAGGCGGACGGAAACATCCGGAGCAGTCGTTTGTTCCGATAGATACCTCGAATATTCTGTTTATCTGTGGTGGAGCTTTTGAGGGACTCGAAAAAATTATCGCCCGGCGGGTCGGAAAAAAACAGGTCGGTTTGGTGCCGAAAATCTTGATATCAGTCATGAGGCTCCGGAGATATTAACCTATGCCGAACCATCGGATCTGTTGAAGTTTGGACTGATACCGGAACTTATTGGC
>JAQBFG010000285.1:0-4867 GCA_032123495.1 Candidatus Zixiibacteriota bacterium
AGCGGTATCGGAATCAAGTCCCTGGAATTCAAAGTCAAAATAACCGGATAAGTCGGTATGAGTCGCGGTTGTAACATCATTTTCAAATTCCCAATGTCTGATATATCTGAGATAATCAAGACCTTCGGCCAAACCAAGATACAAATCATCATTCATAAATTTCACCGAGTCGGTAAAATTATAAGAATAATTTGTGTAATACTGACCATACTCGGTCCAATGCCAGCCATCGGAATAACCTTCAAGATATATCGGGGTACCGATTTTGTTAATACCGCCATCGGGATCGGCATTGATATCAATAATTTCTAAATCTTTCGGATCCTGACCTTCGTCATCTACATAGATTTTGCCCAATGCCATTGAAAGAACAACATCGGCAGTATCCAGATAACTATTGACCTGATCCTGTACAATCAGAAAACCGGGATCGGTTTCGACACCGGGGGCAATACTGGTTGAAAGACTGGAATCTGACGAACAGCCGGCCCAGCATAACATCATGAGCATAGCCGCAATGACAAGTCCCGGGTTAACAAATTTTGGACGCATCCTTTTCTCCTTTCACGACCTCCCGGCCCGGGACCGACTATCGATTATTCTCTTTAATGCTCAAGCATAAAAGTCATAATCGCTTTCTGGATGTGCAATCTGTTTTCGGCTTCATCAAAGACTACCGAGTGAGGACCGTCGATAACTTCGTCGGTGATCTCGCGTCCCCGTTCAGCCGGTAAGCAGTGCATAACCAGACAGTCTGGATTGGCTCCGGACACTAATGCCGCGTTTACTTGAAACTTATGTAATACCTCTTGTTTTTCATTTATCTGATCTTTTTGCCCCATAGAGGCCCACACATCAGTATAAATTACATCGGCATCCTTAACAGCTTCTTTAGGATCGTCCGTCAACAGAATGTGACTGTTTTTATTTTGCATAGCTTTGTCCAGCATACCCTTATCCGGCGGAGTTGACTTGTCGGTACCGATTCTTAAATCGATCGGTATTAATGAGGCAAGATTCAGCCAGCTATTGCAGACATTGTTTCCGTCGCCAAGATAGGCGATTTTATAGACATCTTTTTTCATGTGTTCCATGATCGTCATATAATCGCCCATTATCTGACAGGGATGAACAAAATCGGTCAATCCATTAATAACCGGCACGGTGGCATGTTCGGCCAGACCGGTGACATCGCTGTGAGCATAAGTGCGAATCATTATCAGATCGACCATCCGGGATAAAACCTTGGCGACATCCTGGACAGATTCTCTGACACCGATCTTAATTTCTTTGTCGGTGACATAAAGAGAATTTCCGCCCAATTCATATATTCCAACTTCAAACGAAATACGGGTGCGAAGTGATGGTTTGGTGAAAATACAAACGGCCGATTTACCTGCCAGCGGTTTCGGTGCAATCTCACCGCTTTTCATTTTAGCGCATAATTCAAAAATCTCAAATATTTCAGCTGCCGTGCAGTCGGCAATTTCTGTAAATGATCTGGCCATGATAGCTCCTTTCGATATGTATAGTTAAAAACCGCCGAAAGAATATGGATTGACCCGCTTAATGTCAAGAAATTTGATAAAAAGAAATGATTTTGCAAATATATATAACAAAATCATTTATAAATTTTAGGCCAGCTATGATAAACTCAAGAGATAACTATGTGAAATCAGATTTCTTCGACTTCCCACCGCTCATTTACAAAAAGGCTCACAAATTCTACGGCAAAGCCCCACGATTTTACGACCTCGACAGATTTTTTTATCTGCTCGATCTGAATATCACGTTCAACCGGATTTCCGGCACAGTCGGCGTGCCCGACAATTGCGATAACCTTTGAGCCATGTTTGACAACTGAAACTTCAACTCTGGATTTAATTGATTCAATTTGGGCTGAATCGGAATTTTCAGCGAGAAATTTTATCGGTCCCGGTTCAGTCACCATATCGACATAAGCGACACCGAACCGCTTTTTCATATATTCTATCACCGGAATCTGTACCCGACCATCCATACAGTTTATGGCGGTGGCAAAAGTCTCATCAGCCATATTTTATTCCTCTCCTATAATTTATAATATATACCTACTTAAATCTTCATTTTCGATTATATCAGAGAGGCATTTATTAACCATTTGAGGAGTTATCTTGACACTCTTGGTCTTATTAGGCGCCTCAAACATGATATCCTCAAGAAGGGTTGTCATCACGGTATGAAGTCTTCGCGCACCAATATTTTCAGTATTTGTATTAACTTCTTCGGCGATCTCTGCGATCCGTTTCAATGCTGGTTTGGCAAAAGACAATTTTACATCCTCCGATGCCATCAAAGCAGTGTACTGTTTGATCAGTGCATTTTTTGGTTCGGATAAAATCCTGACAAAATCTTTGGCCGTGAGCGAATCAAGCTCGACCCGTATCGGCAGACGTCCCTGAAGTTCCGGCACCAAATCCGATGGCCGCGATGAATGAAAGGCACCGGCGGCAATAAACAGAACATGCTCGGTGGTCACCATCCCGTATTTGGTCATCACTGCGGAACCCTCGATAATCGGCAAAATATCCCGCTGCACACCTTCACGGGAAACATCGGGGCCGGTTTTTGATCTCTCCCCGGCGATTTTATCTATCTCATCAATAAAAATAATACCTGACTCCTGTGCCCGTTCCAGCGCCTCGGAGATGACATCATCCATATTTACCAGTTTCGATAATTCCTCGCCATGCAATATTTTTCTTGCTTCGGCCACTGTTACTTTTCTGCGTCTGGTTTTTTTCGGCATCAACCCGGAAAACATCTCCTGAAAATTCACTCCCAGCTCTTCCATCCCCATCGGCGAAAATATTTCAACGACCGGGTACTTATCCTGAGGGGTATCCATCTCGACCATTTTATCCTCAAGTTTGCCAGCCAGAAGTTTCTCTCTTAACTTTTCGCGGGTATGGGTCTCGACCTGAATCATTTTATTGTCTTCAGGCGGATCCTGTTTACGTCTTTTGGGCGGCGGCGGGAGTAGCAGATCAAGAAGCTTTTTATTGGCATTTTCAGCCGCCTTTTGATTGACGATAATAGATTTCTCATGCTTAACCATATTAACCGACAAATCAACCAGATCACGAACCATTGATTCGACATCACGACCAACATATCCGACTTCGGTAAACTTTGATGCCTCGACCTTGATAAACGGCGCCGCTGCCATCTCGGCCAAACGACGAGCGATTTCGGTTTTACCGACCCCTGTCGGACCGATCATCAGAATATTGTTGGGCAATATCTCGCGGCGGATCTCTTCCGGGGCCGCCTGACGACGCCACCGGTTACGAAGTGCGATCGCCACCGATTTTTTGGCATTGTCCTGGCCGATGATATATTTATCAAGGAATTCGACTATCTCTTTGGGCGTTTTATAATTGCTATCTATCATTTTATTTTTTCCACTGTAATATTTTCGTTGGTATATATACAAATCTCTGCCGCTGTCAAGAGAGATTTTCTGACGATCTCCTCGGCGGTCATATTCGGTTTGGTCGAAATTATCGCCCGCGCCGCCGCCAGAGCATAAGGCCCACCGGAGCCGATTGTCAGAATCCCATCATCCGGCTCGATAACCTCACCGGTTCCTGCTATCAGGAAACTGTGTTTCTTATCTGATACCGCCAGCATCGCCTCCAGTTTTTGCAGATATTTATCGGTGCGCCAGTCTTTGGCCAGTTCCACCGCCGCACGCGGAAGATTACCGTTATATTCATCTATTTTTTCCTCAAACCGCTCAAACAAAGCAAGCGCATCGGCGACCGCTCCGGCAAACCCGGCCAGAATTTTATCTTCATACAACCGTCTGATTTTGACCGCCTTCGCTTTCATCACCGTATCGCCGAGAGTTACCTGACCATCGCCGCCCATCGCAACCGAACCTTTGTATCTGACGCCAAGGATTGTTGTCGCATGTATATCCATTTTATTTCCCTTCTCTATTTTATCTTACTCAGGCTCGCGGATGAGCCTTCTGGTAAACCGCTTTCAATTTATCAGTACTTATATGTGTATATTTCTGTGTCGTCGTTAATGAACTATGCCCCAATAGTTCCTTTATCGCTAATATATCAGCACCGTTTTCAAGCAGATGAGTCGCAAAACTATGTCGTAACATATGCGGTGTTACTCGTTTGCCCAATGGGGCGCAATACTTTTTTACTATCCTGTCTATCGAACGAACCGTTAATGGCTCCGCGCGATAATTTAAAAATAAATAACCTTTATGTTCGGATTTTCCTACAACAAAACTCTCCCGTAGTTCCAGATAATGTCTTAGATTCTTGATAATCGATTCACCATACGGAACCATCCTGGTTTTGTTCCCTTTACCGAGGACAGATATTATCTGTTTTTTGAAATCGATATCATGCAGGCGTAATCCGGCCATCTCGGCGCGGCGGATACCGGTCAGATAAAACAATGAAACCATCAGGTAATCGCGCCAGGTCAGATATGAGTCTTTTTTGATGATATCAAACAGCTCACCCGCCTCTTTTCGGGATAGAAACTCCGGGATTTTTTCGGTGTATTTTAATTTGGACAGTTTACAGAGATAATTTTTATATTTCTTGTTTTCTGACAAAAACCGCTGAAACCCTGATAAAGCTGAGATAAATCCGGCTAATGTTCGTACCGAAACATTCTGTCCGCGCCGCAATGCCAAAAATTTCCGTAGTAAAATACTGTTTACTTTCGGGTCAGGCGTTATCGTTTTATATTCTTCATTGAGAAACTCGACCCTCACCATCGGTGGCGGCATTCGGGAGTACACGGACAAGGACGGCAGAACCTACACGGCACTGGATGTCGCCGCAAAATATTT
>JAQBFG010000286.1:0-8119 GCA_032123495.1 Candidatus Zixiibacteriota bacterium
CTTTATGTAATCTTTCATAAGCCGTTAAAGGATAATCTGAAATGTTAGTTATTAGCAATCCAGATTTTATGCCAATTAAAGATTTTTTTTCTCCAATCCGGAATTTATCAATGGAGAATTTTGAGATTTCAATTAATCCGATACTTACTTCATTATTATTAATAATGTTCCCTGAGATTTGGCTATTATCAAAATCTACACGTCCCTTGTTTTCATCAAAATAGAAATAAACGTCCTCCATGATGGCTGTACTGTCTGGATTTATTTTCCATTTTTTTGAGATTTTTGCAAATTGAAGAGATGTTATATATTGGATTAGTATTTTTCCTCGATGAGTTGTATTTAATATTAAATAAGGGCCAAAAAAGATTCCATCGGAAAATTCTTCACCTTTTTTTGTGACACCCTCCAATTTATAATTTGATTTAGGATAATATGTACCACCTGCCTCATTGAAATAAAGCGTGTCGCCGGTGTATAACAACATTCCGACTATTTTAATTGGAAGTTTAATTCGAGTAACATAATTTTCCGGATAATCAATGAGTTTTTCGGGTTTGATATTGGCGAATCTGGTACATCCTGATATAAAAAATAAACTAAAGATAATAAATAAAAATCTTTTCATATTCCTTCCCGAATTTCTCTGAAATAGAAGAATTTGAGCAACTTATCTATCAAAAAATTGGACATTTAACATTATAAATAAAGACATTATCAATGTCAAATATAATAGGTTGAAAATACCAAAATAAAAAGCCAATTCAATCACACTTCTTATTTTCAATATTTTCTTGGTTATTATTGTGTCAATTATTCGGTTTTGGGGCTATTTCGACAGATCCGGGATTTCATTGATTTATTAAAATATTGCCCTAATTGATTCAATCGCCTTACTCAATTTGCTTTTCTCGGGTGGAATTAATAAACAGAACATTACTGATTTTATCGTAGCCGAGGAACATATCTCTGCCCGTTGCTTTTATCTGTTCCCCTCTGATTCCAATAATTGTCAGGTCAGCGTCGGTAGAAAAATCATTAATAATTTGTTTCGCGTCCATATCAGATTTTTGTTCGACCAATACGATATTATTGGGTGAGATTGGCAGTCGCCCGGTTTTGGCAAGATTTAAAAGATATTCTTTTTGTTCAACCAATTCAGATTCAGGGAACAGGGCAAAGATTTTAATTTCGCCATCTTTCCAATCAGGGTGACCCAAAATAATATAGCTTAATAAGATCATCAGGTTTGCATTTTCATAATCCTTCGATGTTATCCAGATATGAATTTCCCTTTTATACCCAAATCCCCGATCACTTGTCCCCAAGACGCAGAAATCAAAATCAGAAATAAAAATCAACTTGAAATTGTCAACGATATCATTTAATACATCCGGCTCATCCTTGGGATATTCAAACAATATCATATTATTCTCTTTGCCCGAAATCCCGGGTAACTGAATAATCTGGGTAATCGCCGAGGTGATTGAAGGACTGACCAGGGTATCGACAAAGACATTACTCTTGCTAATATCTCCGATTTTAATAAGCCGGCCCAAATCGGCTTTGGCAAGATTATGGCTTTCCTTTGATAAATAATCTTTTATCAGATGAATATGTGTTCCAAACCCATAGCGATGGGAAATCCACCTTAATAAATCATAGGCGGCGAATCTTTCAAAAGATTCGCTGGAGAGACAAATTATTGATGGTCTCCAGTGTGAATCGATGTTTTCTTTTTTGGCCTTTTGAAGAAAAACCTGCAGACCGCGGCTTAACTGGAATATTGCGCCCTGGAAAATAGCCGTCATTCCCTGCCGGTCTTTTAAATAATAACTGATACCAATAAAGGTGAAGATCATGAAGGAAATAGATAAAAAGGCATATCCGGGATTCATCTTGAACATCAGCCAGACACACAATATCGTTCCCAGCAATGACAGATACCATTTTGATTTAAAGGCCGGTCGATAGGAAGGATCCGCCGCAAAATGCTCAAGAAATGAGATGAAACAAATAGAGCCATACGTGACCATAAAAAACATTGAAATTATCTGCGCCACAAAGTCAACATCACCAATAGCAATAAAGAAAAAGGCAATCAAACAGGTGACCAAAGAAGCATTTGTTGGTTCATTAGTATTTGCTTTGCCAAGAGAAAGCCATTTATTGATAATTTGAGACGGAAATATTCCGTCGCCAGCCAGCGCCTGAAGAGTTCTTGGGGCAACCATAATTGATCCCAGAGCAGATGATATCGTTGCGGCCGCCAGCCCAAGAGGGATAATCGGACCCCAAAGAGCGATACGGCTCATAATAAGTTGGTCGCCAACCAACTCCTGAGCAGATGCCGACATTGACAGCTTGTATGCAATCAAAACATAAATTATCATTCCAATAAGCGTTGCCGATAAGGTTCCAATCGGTATCGATTTTTTCGGATTTTTTAAATCACCCGACAATCCGACTCCAGCAGTCATACCGGTAAAAGCCGGGAAACAGATCGCAAAAACCAAAAAGAAATCGTCCGGATTTGCCACCGTGTCGGTCAGGGTCGTTATTCCCGATTCCAGTTCTGTAATCGGAGAACCAAAAAAGAAAAATACAATCGATAAAAATAGCAAGCCAACAACTCCATACAAGGCTTTGATTCCGCTGCCGGCTCCACGTGTCAGCATCAAAGTGGTCAATGCTGCCATTGCAATCAGACTGATCATCCTTTTATCAAGCATGAAATTATAATTAACCTGAAGAAAGTTGATTACCGGATCAAAAGCCTGGGCAAAAGCAATTATATAAAAAGCAACACTAATAGCTTGGGAAAAAAATAAAGCTAATCCTATTGCCGCACCGGAATTCAAACCAAATGAACGGGAAATAATGAAGTATTCTCCGCCGCCTTCAACCTTTTGGTTGGTGGCAATTTCGGCCAGAGCCATCGCGGTCGGGATAGTAATCAGATGCCCGATTACAATAATCATTAACGTGCCAAAAAAACCTACATTTCCAACGGCATAACCGAATCTTAGAAACATCACTGCGCCCAGAATAGTCGATATTGCCGTCATGAATACAGCAGCGGTACCAAATTGGACTTTTGATGTGACCAACTTTTCTTTCATTTATTTTCCCTTTTTAGTATCCAAAAATCCAAACAAACGAACTAAATCTGCAAAATTTGTAATAACTCTGTAAAATATATCGCCACACAATAATTGCAGCAAGTTCTATTTTTTATGCCGTCATTTCTTTTGAGCAATACGAAGATTTTCTCAAAAAAAAGAGCGGAAAATGTCAAAATAGGTTTTCAAATTGAATTCCAATGGTTTTCATAGTATATTGTTGCGGTCGATGACCGGTTGTTGTCATGGAGTTATAGGTTTTTAGACTGACGGAATCCGTAATCTAACGCCCTGATAATCAATCTGTTAACTTATCAGTTTTAGATGTTTAGAAATCTCCTGAAATGTCGATAAATTGAAAGAATAGGAGTTAATTCTATTTAAAGATAATATGATAGCAATAATAGGCATAGTCGTTGTTTTCGGATCCATCGTCGGCGGATACCTGATGGAACATGGGCAGCTTGCCGTCCTGAATCAGCCTGCCGAATTTCTGATTATCGGCGGAGCCGCTCTTGGATCACTATTGATAGCGGCACCTATTAAAGTATTGAAAAGCATAATTACTCAACTTATGAAAATTCTTGGTTCCGGCCCCAGTAAACAGACCTATACCGAGCTTTTGGTTATGATGTATCAGCTTTTTAATGTCGCCAGAAAAGATGGACTGGTTGGTCTGGAATCACATATAGAAAACCCGGAAGAAAGTTCTGTTATTTCAAAATATCCGTTTTTTATGAAAAATCATCATGCCCTCAATTTTCTGGCCGATACGATGCGGCTGATTATTATGGGTGGTGTTCCGGAACATGACCTTGATGCCATGCTTGAACTTGATCTTGAAACTCATCATGAGGAAAATTCCAAACCGGTAACAATGTTGAGCAGAATCGGTGACGCCTTGCCCGGATTAGGAATCGTTGCGGCAGTATTGGGTGTAGTTATAACAATGGGCGCTATTGGCGGACCACCGGAAGTTATTGGCCATAAAGTTGGTGCCGCTCTGGTTGGTACATTTCTTGGAATTTTACTTTCTTATGGTCTGGTTCAGCCGCTTTCCTTTAATTTGCAGGAAATTAACGATGTCGAATCCAAATATTATGTTTGTCTTAAGCAGGGACTCATTGCCTTTCATAAGGGCTTTGCGGCATCAATTGCCGTTGAGTTCGCCCGAAGAGCTATTCCCGGAGATGTTCGCCCCGGTTTCACCGATGTCGAAGAGGCCTGCCGTGCTGCGAAAAGTACCTCTTAAATACCGAGGGAAAAACAATGTCTGATGATGATTCAAAATCCCAACCAATAATAGTTATCAAGAAAAAGGGCGGTCATGGTGGGCATCATGGTGGTGCCTGGAAGGTTGCCTATGCCGATTTTGTAACGGCGATGATGGCGTTTTTTCTGGTTATGTGGCTGGTTAATCAGTCGGTTGTTGTCAAAGAAGCTGTCGCCGGTTATTTTCAGGACCCATCAGGTTATATGGAAAAACTAAAAAAAGGCGGCTCTGATATAATGCAGGGTGGATCAACAACTATAAAAATGTTCAAATTTGACAAAGATGATCTTAAGGCTAAACTTCACCAGCAGAAAAAGGTTCTAACAGAAGTTGGAGCAAATCTGAAAAAAGCGATTGAAGAAATGCCTGATATCGGCGATATGAAAAATTATATCGAATTTGAAGTTACTTCGGAAGGTCTCATGATCCAACTGATCGATGCCTCAACCGCTTCCGATTCAGCAATCTTCTTCGACCCAGGAAGCTCTCATCTGAAACCAATGGCCAGTCTTATTCTCGCCGCAATTTCAGTTGAATTGGCCAAGTTGCCGCAAAACATTGTCGTTGAGGGACATACCGACAGCTCTCCAATTCGCGGCAAAAAAGATTATACTAACTGGGAACTGTCTGCCGATCGAGCCAACAGCGCCAGAAGACTGCTGGAGCTGTCTGGTATCCGGCCGGGACAAATTGTAACTGTTCGCGGATATGCCGATAATAAACTTAAAGTGTTTGACAATCCCGAAGACCCGGGAAATCGCCGAGTTACTATAATCGTCCTCAACCAAGAATTCCAGAAACATCTTGATGACATTTCTGTTGAATCATAGTATCCGGTTTCTCATTTATATCTAAATATATCAAATTCCGAGTTTCACATTTCACAATAATAGCTTGCGGTAAACGGCTAAAATTATTAAAATAAGATATTGAGATACAATAATTAAAAATCCTGGAGGATTAATATGTCCGGCCATTCGAAATGGGCAACAATAAAGCGAAAAAAAGGTAAGGCCGATGCCGAACGGGGGCGGGCGTTTACCAAGCTGATAAAAGAGATTACTGTTATTGCCCGTGATGGCGGCGGCGATCCTGATGCCAACCCGCGTCTGAGAGTGGCAATTGCAGGGGCCAAAGCGGCCAATATGCCGCAGGAAAATATTACCAGGGCGATTAAAAAAGGGACCGGCGAACTTCCCGGTGTTACCTATGTCGAAACTACCTATGAGGGATATGGCATCAATGGTGTTGCCGTTTTCCTGAAAGTCTTGACCGACAATAAAAACCGAACTGTGGCAGAGGTCAGACACGCCTTTGGAAAATATGGCGGTAATCTGGGCGAGAATGGTTGTGTCGCCTGGATGTTTGACACAACCGGTATTATTACGATTGATACTTCGGTTTGTGATGAAGATACACTGATGGAGATAGTCTTGGATGCCGGTGCTTCTGATATGTCAAAGGAGGGTGATGTTTTTGAAGTTACCACGTCTCCTTCTGATTTGGAGAAGGTCAAGGCTGCTATTGAGGCCAAATCGATTCCGATTATTTCGGCAGAAGTGACAATGATTCCTCAGAATACGGTCAAACTCGATGAGAAGCAGGCTGGCACGATGCTCAAACTATTAGAGGCGCTCGAGGATCATGATGATGTCCAGAAAGTATATGCCAATTTTGACATTGATGATGAAACTATGGAAAAATTGTTGGGTTAAACAGCCGCATGGTGTAGATAAACAGAATTGATGATTATTATTGGTATTGACCCCGGACTTCAGATAACCGGCTATGGCGTCCTAAAATCTGATGGTGCAAAAATTGATATTCTCGAAGCCGGAATAATCAAAACGAATGTTAAAGACAATTTTGAAAGTAAGTTGGACGAGATTTATTCCGAGGTTGGCAAAGTTATTAAACAGTTTAAACCAGATTATATAGCGATTGAGGATTTGTATTCGCATTATGCTCACCCGAAAACGGCGATAATTATGGGACATGCCCGAGCGATGGTTTTTCTTTTGGCCTCACAAAATAAAATCCCGATTGTATCGTATGCCGCCACTAGAATTAAAAAATCGCTGACCGGTAATGGGCATGCCACCAAAATTCAGATGCGCAGGATGATTAAATCAACCCTCGGCTTGAAAGATGATCTGCTTTCACCTGATACCGCCGACGCCTTAGCTGTTGCTGTTTGTCACCACAATGCAATTATGAAGGGTACAAGCAAATAAGATGATCTCTCAGATAACCGGACAGGTCAAGAAATTAACCGAAAGCTCGATTACGCTTTTCCTCAATGGGTTGTACTACGAACTGATGATTCCCTCAGGATTATATCCACAGCTAAAAAATGCCGCAACCAACGGCTCTGAGATAACATTACATACTCTCAATTTTATCGAGGCGGGCGAGAGGAAATCATACCACTACCCAAGATTGGTTGGGTTTACCGAGCAGATCGACAAAGAATTTTTTCAGGTGTTTACCACTGTCCCTGGACTTGGCATAAAAAAAGCGCTGAAATCATTAACCCTTCCGATTCGTGATATTGCCACTGCGATTGAAAATAAAAATGCCGCCACCCTTTCGCGCCTGCCCGGTGTCGGCGGACGATTGGCCGATAAAATTATCGCCGAACTGTCCGGTAAAATGGCCCGCTTTGCACTATCAAAAGGTGAACATCCGCTGACCTCAGTAAGCAAAGAGGAGAGCGATTTATCATCCGAGGCGATTGAGGTTCTGATTCAGTTGCAGTACACTAAAGCTCTTGCCGAGGAGATGGTACAAAAAGCGCTGAATGCCAACCCTAAAATTAAAACCTCCAATGCTCTGATATCGGCTATTTTCAATCAGGAGGCGGGTGAATAATGGCTCGCGAAAGAATCATATCGGGTGATGTTACCTCGCCGGAAGAAGAATCTTTTATTCTGTCGCTTCGTCCGAAAAAACTCAATGAATATATCGGACAGGCCAAACTCAAGGAAAAACTAAAAGTTTTGATCACCGCCGCCAAAAGCCGAAAAGAGTCGTGCGAGCATGTTCTTTTCTACGGCCCGCCCGGACTTGGCAAAACCACCTTGGCTCATATTATTGCCAATGAGATGGGCACGAGGATGGTATCTACATCGGGGCCGTCGTTGAGCCGTACCGGTGACCTGATGGGGATTCTTACTAATCTTAATGACGGTGATATTTTATTCATCGATGAGATTCATCGGCTGTCATCGGCTATCGAAGAGTTTATCTACCCGGCGATGGAAGATTTCAAAGTTGATTTTGTCGTCGATAAGGGCGCTTTTGCCAAAGTTATAAATATTCCGCTCAAGCATTATACATTGATCGGTGCCACGACCAGAGCCGGGATGTTATCACCACCGCTGCGGGACAGGTTCGGGCTGTTTTATCATATCGATTTTTATCCGGCTGAAGAACTAAAAGAGATCGTCTCCCGTTCGGCTGAGTTATTAGAAGTCAAAGTCACCGCCGATGCCGCCTCTGAGATTGCACGACGGGCGAGAGGGACACCTCGTGTTGCCAATCGTCTGCTTCGGCGGGTGCGTGATTATACGACGGTCAAATCCGATGGTGATATCGATATCGAACTGGCCAAAAAAGCGCTTGATACCGAGGGGATAGATGTTATCGGTCTCGATGATCTTGACCGGAAATTTTTAAGAGTGATCGTCGATTATTATAAAGGTGGCCCGGTTGGGATCGAGGC
>JAQBFG010000287.1:0-13032 GCA_032123495.1 Candidatus Zixiibacteriota bacterium
CGGAGGTCATATTGGCCTCCGTTTCTTTTATTATCTTTATCATTGACTCTGACGTAATATCTAATGATATTGCCCCCGGTTAATTTGGGGCAGACGAGAGCGCCTGCCGCCCACAAAAATTGAATGGAATGTAGGTCGAAATCCCGGAGGGTTTCTACAGAATAAATAGAGGGGCAGATGTGGACATCTGCCGCCCACCAAAAAGTCGAAAAAGTTGAGTAGTTGATGAGTAATGGAAATGTAAGAAAAGCGGCAGTGGCCGGGGCCTTTTACCCGAACGATCCGGCAGCCTTGTCGAAGATGCTGGCGGAGTTTTTTAATGCTGCCGTCAAAAAACCTATTGCCGGACGACCGGTCGCGCTGATTGCACCACATGCCGGATATAAGTATTCCGGTAAAACGGCCGCGGACGGATACAAACAACTGCTTGGCGAACAATACGAAACCGTCATCGTGATTGCACCTTCACATACTGTCTTTTTTCAGGGTGTCTCGGTTTTTGATGGTGATGCTTATGCAACCCCGCTTGGTCAGATCCCAATTAATAAAAAGCTGGCTTATAAAATCGGTTCGATAAGCCCGTCTGTTTATATGTCAAATAAGGGGCATACCGGCGGAGCGGCCGGTGGGGAACATTCACTGGAAGTACAACTTCCGTTTTTACAGCAGGTCCTCGGTGAATTTCAACTGGTCGCAATTGTGATGGGTGAGCAGGAAGAATCAACCTGCCGTGCTCTTGGCGAAGTTCTGGTGACGGCTCTGACCAACAAAAACTGTTTGATTGTCGCCTCGACCGATCTGTCTCATTTTTATGACCAAAAAGAAGCTAACCGTCTCGATAAAAATATCCAAACCGCAATTGAGGAATATAACTCCAGCAAACTACTTAATGTTCTTTCATCCGGTAAGGGCGAGGCGTGTGGCGGCGGACCGGTGGCGGCAGCATTGTTTGCGTCGAAAAGACTTGGCGGTGATAAAGTCCATATTACCGGTTATTCAACTTCGGGTGAGTCGACCGGTGATTTTTCCGAAGTGGTTGGGTATCTGTCGGCGATAGTGACCTCGAGCAAAGAGGCTCCGCTCTCTGATGCAGCGATCGGTGCCAGGGCGGCATTGGCGAGACATGAACTGTCTAAAGATGACAAGGCGTATCTGCTTGGTCAGGTAATAGAAACAATCAAGGCTAAACTTAATGGTACAAAACTCCCGGATGATATCCCAAGTGGAAAAATTCTCAATGAAAAACGGGGTGCTTTTGTCACGATCAAGATTAATGGTCAACTTCGTGGTTGTATCGGTCTGATTAGGGCGTCCAAACCGATTTACGAGGCGGTTCGCGAAATGGCTCAGGCAGCAGCTTTTGATGATCCGCGTTTTGCACCGATGACCAAAGAAGAATTTGCAAGTATCGATATTGAGATTTCGGTTTTGTCACAACTGACCAAGGTGCATGATCTAAATGAAATAGAAGTCGGCCGCGACGGTTTGATGATTCGTCTTGATTTTCATTCAGGCTTATTGTTGCCGCAAGTTGCTTCTGAGTTGGGATGGGATAGAATAACATTTCTTGAGCAGACCTGTTTGAAAGCGGGACTTTCCAAAAATAGTTACAAAGACAAAATCGCCGAGATCTATCGATTCTCCGCCGATGTCTTTTAATCGATAAATTTCTAATTTTTCTTTGACACCAAATTGTCTTGATATAAACTATTATATCTTTTAAATTTATCCGATGAATGAAAATCAAAAACAATCGGTTCTGGTTACAGGGGCTAACGGTTTTGTCGGCAGCAGACTTTGTCGGAAACTGCTAAACGACGGCTACCATGTTATTGCCGGGGTTCGCGAAAACTGCAATCGTGAATTGTTAGCCGGGCTTGATCTGGAATTTCGATACGGCGATGTTTGCTACCCGGAAACTCTGCCAGCGATGATCAAAGATGTTGACTATATAATACATAACGCCGGGATCGTTAAGGCAAAAAACCCCGACCTGTTTTTTAAAGTCAATCATTTTGGAGCGAAAAATATTGCCGAGATTTCATTTCAAAACAAAAGATTGAAAAAATTTATTTTAATATCATCGCTGGCAGCAGTTGGCCCATCGGAAAAAGGTAAACCGCTTACCGAAGAAGATACGCCGCATCCGTTGACTGCTTATGGCCGCTCCAAACTGGCTGGCGAGGAAGCGGTTCTTGCTTTAAAAGATAGAATCAATGTAACTATTATCCGTCCACCCGGCGTTTATGGTCCCGGTGACAAAGAGATGATGGCATTTTTCCAGATAATTAATTTTCATATCAAACCTTATCTCGGTGATCTGCAGCGACGGTTACAATTGGTTCATGTTGATGATCTTTGTCTCGGCATATCAAAGGCACTGCAACCGGAAACAAAATCGGGATCGATATATTTTATTGCCGAATCAAAAAGTTACGGATACAAAGAGTTGATAAAAGCAATTCAGCAAGCGGTCAACAAAAAGGGAATTCCGCTTTATGTTCCGGGCGCGTTACTCAAAGTTATTGCCAGTATTTCCGAGTCGGTGATGAAGGCCATCGGGAAACCGCCGATGTTCACGGTTGAGAAAGCGAAAGAGATACTTGGCAACTGGGAGGTTTCAACAGAAAAGGCCAAAAATGAGCTTGGTTTTGAATCTGAGATATCTTTTCAGGAAGGCTCGGCTGAAACGGCCAAATGGTATTTTAAAGAGGGGTGGTTATGATAGTTAGTTTTAAACTTCTGGGGTACTGTATTGTAATCGGCGCCGTATACTTGATTTTTATAAATCTTATCTGGAATAAACTTGAAAAATTTGTCCCTACTTTAAAAGGTTTTCCAAAGGATTTGATCGAAGAAAGAAATCCGGCTTGGTTTGTCTCAAATTTTGTTATTGAATTT
Organism: Candidatus Zixiibacteriota bacterium; assembly: GCA_032123495.1. Taxonomy (GTDB): domain Bacteria; phylum Zixibacteria; class MSB-5A5; order GN15; family PGXB01; genus JAAERC01. The sequence goes on from JAQBFG010000287.1 coordinate 2,902, forward strand.
ATATTTTTTGTAATGTTACCGGCTATAATCTATGGCTGGTTTTATACGGTGCTTCCATTTTCCGGTTTACGAGGCGGGATATCGGTCGGACTGTATCTATTTTTGTTTGGCATTATCCCGGTTGCCACTATTATAATGTTTCGAATTAAAATCCCTGCGGTCTACTTTTTATATTTGCTGGTTGGAATGTTTTTTAAGGTGATCGGCTCGATGGTTATAATCGGCTACCTCTATTCATTGTAACGAGAAAGTACATATTATGAGTACAGCGATTGATAAAAAATTTCAGGCAGTAAGAAAACTGTTTCCGCTCACTTCCAAGAAAGCCGGGATGGTGTATCTGAATTCGGCTTCGACCGGACCATTGTGTAAACCGGTGAAACAGGCGCTTGATCAGTATTTCGAGTTTTGTCAATATTTGGATAAAGACAAAGATGCAGATGCTTTTGCTGCTCTGGACAAAATTCGCAGGCTTAGCGCGAAAATGATTGGTGCCCGTATTGATGAAGTTGGTTTTGGCTGGAACACCGGTTACGGCCTAAATCTGGCGGCGCAGGGGCTTCCTTTGAAAAGGGGAGATGAGGTTCTTATCTCCGATATTGAGTTTCCGGCCAATGTGTATCCCTGGCTGGCTCTAAAAGAAAAAGGTGTTAAGGTAAAATTTATCAAGTCAACCAATCGCTATTTTGATATCAGCAATTTCGAAAAAGCTATTACCAAAAAGAGTAAAGTCCTGTCGCTTTCGATGGTGCAGTTTTTTAATGGCTATAAAAATGATCTGAAAAAAATCGGCGCGATTTGCCGGAAAAATAAAATTTATTTTGTGGTTGATGGAATTCAGGGATGCGGCGTTGAACCGATTGATGTTAATAAATGCCATATTGATATATTTTCATCCGGCGGGCAGAAATGGCTTCTTGGTCAATTGGGAAGCGGAATATTTTATGTCAGAAAAGAGCTGCAGGATAAAATGAGTCGATTCCTGACCAGTTGGTTGGATGTTGATTGGAAACTCGATTTTTCAAATCTTTTCTGTTATGACCTCCCATATTTTGATTCGGCCCGGAAATTTGAATTTGGCACATATCCTTATGCCCAGGTACATGCGTTTGCAGCCTCGCTGGAATTGATGAGTTCTCTCGGTGTCAAAAATATTCAGAATCATAATCATAAACTTCTCGATATTCTGATTTCGTTTTTAAAGTCAAATGATAAATTTGAAATCAATTCAAACCTGGAAAAGGTTCATCGATCATCCATTATTGCCTTTTCGTGCCAAAATACAAAACCACTACTTGAGAAACTTAGCCAGAACAAGATTTACTGTTCATTCCGCGAAGGCTCAATCAGAATTTCGGTTCACCTGTTTAATAATGAGTCGGATATAAGATATTTAATCAGAATCTTAGAGAAATTCGCCAAATGAAATTGTAGATATTAAGTAGATTTTAAGCTTGTTTTTATAATATCAAAAATCTTTATTTTGCTCAAGATACTCAAAGTAAGAAAGAAAATTTCTGGGAAAGGATAAGAAAATGTTAAGAAAAAGTTTGTGGGTTGCCTTTATTTTAATTTGCCCGCTGCTGACTCTGGCGCAGGATGATGCTGCGGTGACAATAACGGTCGAGACAGAATTATGCACCGGTGTCGAAGAACGGATGCCGGTTGGAATGGCCGATCAATTCCCATCCGATGTCGGGCAGGTTTGCCTCTGGAGCAAAGTGCTTGGTTACACCGATGAGACTATTATCAAACATGTCTGGTATTTTCGTGGTGACGAAATGGCAACGATCGAGTTACCGGTTCGGGGCTCCGTTTGGAGAACCTACAGCTATAAGACGATTCAACCGGAATGGTCGGGCGATTGGGTGGTTAAGGTAATAGATGCCGATGGTAATGTGCTTAAGGCGATTCCGTTCAAAGTCGGCAATGGTTCGGCCAAAACGGTTGTAACCGAAAAGATGGCGACAGAAAAGAAAGCTGTTCCAACGGCAGAAGATATGGCCCCGGCGGTTGAAAAGGTAAAGGCTGATGCCAAGAGTGAAGTTAAGAAAGTGGAGGCTGATGCCAAGAGTGAAATTAAGAAAGTGGAGGCTGATGCCAAGAGTGAAATTAAGAAAGTGGAGGCTGATGCCAAGAGTGAAGTTAAGGAAGTGAAGGCTGATGCCAAGACTGAAGTTAAGGAAGTGAAGGCTGATACCAAGACTGAAGTTAAGAAAGTGGAAGCTGAAGCCAAGAATGAAGTTAAGGAAGTGGAAGCCGAGGCTAAGACTGAAGTTAAGAAAATGAAAGATTCAACCAACGCTGGGCATTAAAATATTCCAGAAGTAGAAAAACCGGAGTTACAAAAAGCTCCGGTTTTTTTGTAATAAAAATAAATGAAATTTGAATCAATTAAATAGATCAGGTTTTACAAACTCCCCTCAAATATTGTAAAACCTGATTAACAAATTTCAAACTAATTCGATTGGACTAATCTGCGGAACATGCTACTCTTGAAAGCACAACGTGCTTTTCGCCGGTTACATAACAGTTCTCAATTTCATAACCGCTTGATCTGAAATAACCCATTTCATTACAAACAGAATCGGCCTTGTCTTGTGTCGCCGGGATCCTATATCCACAACAGTTTGAGATATCAATCCACCGTGCGTCGGTATCAGGAGTACTCCACCAGATTTCGTTCGAACTAACCGGATTATTACTTGATTTGGAACAACCCAAGATTAATGCCAAAGCTAAAACCCCGATAAAAATGACCTTTTTCATCAAAACCCTCCATCCCTCTTGGTCACAACTTTCGTTAATTAGTATTCTATACGACAAGTTGCTATTTTGGTTGCATTCTTATAGAATATTTTTGTTTTCTTTAAAAAATATACTAGGTGCAGTCAGATTTATTCAATTGTCAGAAAGAAATTGTTATTTTTTTAATAGAAGGTCAGGATTATTTTTAAGATATTGATAAATCAATGCGGCCAGAATGTGATGCCCCTCAGAATTAAAATGAATCGGATCGATTTTGGCATCATCGAAAAGATTATTATAATTGTCAAATTCGGCTGAAGCATCAATCAGTACAGTTTCGGTATTGGCGGCCAATAATCTGGCTTGATTATTATAATAATTATGAAAGATATGCATGTTTGATTTACTGCCGGGTTTGTAATAATTCTCCAGCGACGGTATCGGCGAAGTCAAAATAATAACCCGGGATCGCTTATTATTACTGTTTTGGATTATATTATTTAGATTTTCATAAAAATCTTCAAAACTGACCCGATAAATCTGTTCCGTTTTATTCAGTGTCTCATCGAGCGGTTTTTCGGTTGCCGATAATATGATTTTCCGCATCAGACGATATATTTTCAACCGGGAGACAAAATCCTGAATATCAAGAATAAATTGAGGCGGGAAATCCTGATTTTTATCGGCGATATTATTAGCCGATGTCCACTGGTCGTTCCAACCGAACATCATCAACACAAGATCTGGCTTGAGCGATAAGATATCAGTTGAATAAAATTTCTGCCCCTGAAATGAGCTGTATCCCGGGATTCCGGCATTTATGATCTCAACTTGCGGTAAAGTTGAATCTGCATTTATCATCTTTTCAAGTTGTCTCAGATAAATTTTGTCCTCTTCTGTCCGCCACCCAAAAGTGCAGGAATTGCCCAGGCCGACGATTCTGATTTTATCCGAAAGCGGTCGGATTTCTTCACCCCGCAGCCCAAACGAATTTATTTTGAATTCGTTATTTTCAAAAAAACGCGATCTAATTACCTGCGATGGCCGCAGCCGCCAGAAGAGGTGTTCGTCTCGCTTGAAAACTTCCGGATAGTCCAAGGCTCGATTTAGAATAAAAAAACGATTTTCGAAGAAAGTATCAATTGGGATAATGGCAAAAATGATCTCAAATAAAATTATAAATATTGGAATCGCTAAAACCAGAAGAAGTGCCTTAGGACCGTTTTTGCTTTTTCCGTTTTGTTTACTGCCGGAGATATTTTCAATATCGGGCATAATGCTTAATTAAAATAAGGTATAAATAAATGGGGCCAGCGCCGACGATTCGGTCAGAACTATCAGCAGCGAGAGTATTATCAAAAATAATAGAATGGGTGTGAGCCACCATCGCTTTGATGTTTTCAGAAAAACCAGAAACTCACCAAACAGTTTGAGTCGACTTTTTAATTGATCCAGCATATTTATAAATATAAGCGACTTGTCTGATTTATCAACTGTTATTATTTTTAAATAGATTTAATTTTAGCGGGATCGCAGGGATCCCACCCCACTTATCCTAAGACAACATAGCTTGAATCACATTAATAATAGTGAGAACGCATCCGGCACCAAGTAGACATCCCGCCATTTTCCCTAAAGACGAAGTTATCGGATCACGCGATTCCTCAATTCCTTTAGAACGAAGCCAGCGTGCGATTCCACCTTCAAAAAAACCTGCTATTGAATCAGTTATCGCATCACCAATTACTGCACCGGCCAAAGCACCTACCGCTCCAAAGTGCAGACCACCCAACATAGCAGGAACTGCCAGTAATCCAGTATCAATACCGCCAAAAACAAGATCAGGTATAGCTTGTTTGAAAGGCTTTCTGCTAATGTTCAATCCTATCAAAGGTAATAATGATAGAATCAGGATCATCGGTCCTAAAAGTAGGTGCCTGTCTAGCGTGACAACACCGCCAATGAAGACCAATGCAGCAATCACTGAAACAAGAAACATTTCTTTTAACATGCTCATTCCGCTTATCCTTTTTTTTTCTAATGATTGATAACACTCCACAATTATTCTTCTTTATGACGGTAGACGTAGGGCAGTATCCCTGCGATGTGGCCCCGCCATACCTTCTTTTAATTGATTCAGTATATTCATTAAATATAGGCGACCAGTCTGATTTTTCAAATGTTATTATTTTGTTAATATTCAGCATTTTTGGCTAAGTGCTTGAAATTTGCCAGGTATTTTGTTACCCTGTTTCAAAAAAATAATCAAAGGAGAAATTTAATGAGAAGTTTTGTGAATTTGCTGGTTATTTTAGCTGTTTTCTTTTTGGTTTCATCTTCGGTTTTTGCGCTGCCATCGGTTGACGGCAAAGTTCTTGGGCTGTATCCGATTACCAATGAAGTTTCGCTTTTGAAAAATGTCGATGATGCCGGTATGGATCGCGGAATGACAATGCAAATAATTGCTATCAATAGTTTTAAGTTATGGACCGAATTTACATTCGAATTTACGGCCGATTTTAACTGGAAAATGGCGTATGAAATGGATGGCTCAAAAATGCCTAATGATCATTACATTGAGCTATCGCTGGTTAAACCGGTTTTGAAAAATCTTTCAGTCAATTATCAGCGAATCCATTCCACTTTTGAGACGGAACCGATAAATCAATTTGGCCTTCGTTTGTCGTTTTAGACGCATTTTGAGAGGCAAAAATTAGAAAGAAATTGTTTATTTTAACTTGACAAGCAATCGTCAAATATTATATTAAAAGTGACCTTAGACATAAATCCCTCCCACCTCTTGGTCCCATCGGGACCGAGGGGTCTTTTTTGTACCAGTTATTAGGTCTTGCTTGATATTAGGCCGTAAGAAATTTAATTAATTATTCAGCGAAAACGGCCGTTTTGTAGTATATATAGTATGGTTAAAACAATGAAAAATATCTGCTTATTTACAATATTCTTAAGTGTCTTGATCTGGTCAATCGCTTTTGCCCAAACCTCAGATTTGAGCCGAATTTTAGGGAATACGCCAGCTCGTTTTGAAGACAAAAACAGTATTAATCCTTCTGCGGTTTCGGTAGCTCGATTACATTATGGCGGTGGCGGTGATTGGTATTGGGGTAGCTCAGCAATTCCGAATTTTTTGAAATTTGTCCGCGATAACAGCAATTTCCCGGTTGATACGATTGAAAACACGGTCCAGATAAAGGAGAATAACCTGTTTCGGTATCCGTTTCTCTTTGCAACCGGGCATGGTGTTATGAAATTTACAGCCGATGAGCAGGAGCGACTGCGCAATTATCTCGATAACGGCGGTTTTCTTTTTGTTAATGATTCCTACGGAATGGATAAAAATCTACGCAATGAGATAGCGGCACTTTTCCCGGAGCGAGAGTTGGTGGAACTGCCGTTTGACCATAATATTTATCATAGCTATTATGATTTCCCCAACGGTCCGCCGAAAATTCATGAGCATGATAACAAACCGCCCCAGGGTTATGCGATTATTATCGATGGTCGTGTCGCTTTGTACTATCTGTACGAATCTGATATTGGCGATGGCTGGGAGGACCCGGCGGTCCATAATGATCCTCCCGAGAAACGGGAAGCTGCCTTAAAAATGGGAATGAATATTCTTGTATATGCCTTGACCAACTAAAGAGCAAAGAAGTTGATATGGAAATAAATGAAAAAATATTGAATCTGAAGTCGCGCATCAGGAGCGTTTTGTATCGCGAACGGATGATACTGCTTATTGCCGGACTACTTGGTATTGCTGCGGTTTTAATTTTGACGACCGTTTTGTTATCATTGATGGCGGCGATAATTATCCTTCCGGTTTGGGCAAAAATTATTCTTTTGATTCTGTCCGGAATATCTTCTCTGTATCTTTTCTGGCGTTTATGCTTTTCACGTCTATTTGAAAACTCAGACGAGATCATGGCGCTCAGGCTTGAAAAAAAATATCCAAAATTAAAAGGCCGTCTTATAGCCGCTTTGCAGTTTACGGCAGAAAACAAACAGAATATCAAAGAGTATTCGGCTCCTTTGATTGAAGCAACTTTAATACAGGCTGAGCGGGAGAGCGCTGATCTCGATTTTGGTGTGGCGGTTTCCGCTAGTCCGGTTTGGAATAACCTGAAAAAATTGGCTATCTCGGGTCTTTTTGGACTTTTGCTGCTGATGCTGTTTCCCCAATTTTTTACCAATTCTTATGAAGTCTGGTCCAACCCGACCAAATTGATTGCGCCACCAATCGGATACCAGCTGATAAACTATCCTGGAGAAACAATTGCCATAAAATACCGCAATGTCTCTCTTGGTGGAATTATTACAGGAGCGCAGTTTCCAAAGCAGGCCTCGATTTATTACCGATTCAGCGGCGGCAACTGGCAAAAAAACGATATTGATCTTGAGGATAAATCTGCCGTGACCGGTTCCTTTGGCGATTCATTGCTGTTTTATACGACCATAAAACAGGTACGTCGTTCGCTCGATTATTATGTCATCGCCGGGCGGATAACAACCCCGATAACGCATATCGATGTTGTTGATCGGCCGCGTGTTACCGGCATCAGAACATCGTTATTTTATCCTGAATATACCGGACTGGAACCAACCGTAATTGATGAGAACGACGGTTCTATCGCGGCAGTGATCGGGACACGGGTCAATATGAAAATTGAAACCAATGTTCCGGTAGTATCGGCGGAGATGGTTTTTGAGGATTCCTCAAAAAGCCAGTTTCAACTTTCCGGTCAAGCCGGAGAGCTGTCATTCCGAATTGAACAGGACCGCAATTATTATATTTATCTAATTGATGAGCAGGGCGAGGTCAACCCCAACCCAATCGAGTATTATATCACTGCCATCCCGGATGAATACCCGGTTCTTGACGTAATTCGTCCCGGTGTTGATATCAATCTGAATGAAGAAATGATCATTCCGGTGGTTCTTCGTATCTCCGATGACTACGGGTTTTCATCACTACAATTGAAATATAATCTGGTCTCCGGCGGATATAAGGGAGATGAAACGGTGGCGGTGCTTCATTTCTCCGACAGTATCAAAACCGAAGGCGAAATAAAATTTAAATGGGATGTCGAACCGTTGCGGATGTCACCATCTGATTATATTGTGTACCATTTTGATCTGGCCGACAATGATCGTATCAGCGGACCAAAAATAACATCATCGCGGGAATATCTTGCTCGCCTACCATCGCTGGAAGAGATTATCGCTCAGACCGAACAGGAACAGAGTGAAAATATAAATAAGGCCGAACAGTATTTTAAGGATCACAAAGATCTTTCTGAACGGCTAAAAAATATTGTCCGCAAAATGGAAGAAGAGCAAACCCAACCGAATCAGAAACTTTCGTGGCAGCATCAGAAGGAACTTCAGGAAATAGCAACTCAGGAAGAACAGATCACCGAACAGATCAAAGCGACGGCGCAAAATATAGATAAAATGATAGATAAGATGCAGGAAAACAGTCTTGGCAATCGCGAGATGATGGAAAAATTGGCAGAGATCAAAAAACTGTTTGAACAGGTTGCCACTCCCGAAATGAAAGAGGCTCGGCTAAAACTGATGGAAGCTCTCAAACAGATGGATCAGAAAAAGCTGGAAGAAGCACTTAAAGATTTTCAACTTTCGCAAAAAGAACTGATGCAGCGGCTGGACAGGACGATTGCTTTGTTGCGCAAAATGCAGATCGAACAGAAAATTAGTAATATGGCCGAAATGGCCAAACATCTCGCTGAAAAACAGGATCAGATAAATAAAGAGACGGAAAAATCGGCCAAAGAAAAGCTACCATCACTATCGCCCGAGGAAAAGAAGATAAAAGAAGGTTATGATAATCTCAAAAAAGATGCGGCCAAATTAGAGAAGATGCTCAAGGAAACCAGTTTCGCCAAAACTGAGGATAGTGACGAATTTCTTGAAGCAGTAGAGAAAAATGATGCCGGCAAAAATATGGACCAGATGGATCAGGAACTTCAAAAAATGGCCAAACAAAAGGCCAAACAAGAAGGTGAGAAGGCTTATTCGAAGCTTCTGAAAATGGCTGATAAGATGAAAAAGGGTCAGCAAAAGATGTGCGGCGGTGGCGGCGCCGATGCCAGCAAAAAAATTCGAGCTGCGATCAATGATCTGAACTATCTCTGTAACGGTCAGGAAGAAATTATAAATAGTGCCTCCGCTTTGGCCGGCGGCTCTGAAGTTCTGCGCGATCTGGCGGCTCAGCAGCAGGTCTTAAAAGAATCGGTTGGTGGTCTGGCAAATCGGATTGCGGAACTTGGCAAAGATTCTCCGTTTATTGCGGCAGGATTAAACAACATGGTTAATCAGGCGGTCGGAAATATCGATCTGGCAATAGATCAATTTAGCAATCGTCGCCAGCAGGAGGGTATTAACTATCAAAGAGAGGCGCTGTATAATCTAAACCGCTCTGCCGTTGCGATGCTGGATGCTCTTGAATCGCAAAGTAATTGCAATAAAGGCGGCTCATGCAGTAAACCATCGCAAAAGATGGGTTCATTGTCTGAACAGCAGCAGGAGTTGAACCAGCAAACACAGTCACAATGCCAGAATCCGGGAAGCAAGCCAAGTAAATCAGATACCGATGCGATGAGACGTCTGGCGGCGGAACAGAATGCTATCGGTAAATCTCTGGGGCAGTTGCAAAATGAGTTTGGGCAAAGCAAAGAAGTTCTTGGCCGGTTGGATGCCATTCGTGAAGATATGCAAAAAGTAGCCGATGCTCTCGCTAACGGAGAGGTGGGACAGGAGACGCTTGATCGTCAGCTAAAAATATATTCCCGGATGCTTGATGCTACGCGCACCATGCAAAAGAAAGATTTTACCGATCAGCGCCGTGCCAAAATCGGCGGGGAAATATTAAGAAATTCGCCGGCCGCTCTTTCAGGGAATCAATTGCGTGGCGGACTTGATGTCGAAAACAGATTGCGTAAATTTCTTGAAGAAAAATATCCCGAAGTGTACGAAAACCATATTAAAGCATATTTTAAAGCTTTGTTAGAAAACTCCGATTTTCAGCAGTATGATACGCCCGATGAAACAAATTAAAATAGTAATATTTCTGATATTTGCTCTGCTATTCGCGCAATCGGTATTTGCGCAAAAAATAATGTCACCGAAAAAACAGGTGGAATTTGGAGATAATAATCAATCGAATTCTGATAATTTTAACATGATTCATCAGCTTATCGCGCAGGGTGCCTATATTTCTGCCGCTAATATGCTGGAGAGTCTGTATGAAGTCAGACCCGATGACCGGAATATTATCAATCTGCTGTATCTTTGTTATAACGAACTAAAAGCATATTCAAAAGCAGAGATGTTGTTGCAACGACA